>CAMVBR010000292.1 GCA_947165755.1 uncultured Clostridia bacterium | reverse complement strand
GGCTTCTTCATAAGAAGCGCCGGTGCCGGTCTGTTCTAAAATCATAGTCTTATTCCTTTCGTATTCGGGCAGCGGGGCTGCCGCGTGAAAAACGTTGTTATTGCCCGTTCCTTTGGGCTTCTACCAGCGCCTTGGTCTTTTTTACGCTCTCTTCTCTGGCGCGGCGCTGTACGGTTTCTTCGATCATTTGCTGCGCGATCACGTCCTCGGGCTTATAGATCGCGCCCAACGCCACCATCTGAATGAATGAGAGCACGTTGGAGATGATCCAGTAAAAGCCGATACCGGCGGGCAGCGTAAAGGCGAATACCACCGAGATCACGGGGCTCATGAAGGTCATGCAGCCCATGGTGGGGTTCTTTGCCATTTCGGGGTTGGTCTTGCGCTGCTTGAGGTAGGTAAAGCCCGCGGAGAGGAACGCGGTAAGGCCCGCAAGGATCGGGATCAGGATCATAACGCTCTTGATGTTATCCTTGGGCACCTGGGTGAGGTCGATGCCGAAAATGTTGAAATGATCGATAAAGCTCTGGATCTTCGTAACGATATCCTCGGTAACGATACTGCCGTTCTCAACCTGCGGAAGGGTATTCACCACTTCGGAAAAGCGGCCCAAAATATTGAGCTCCACGCGGGTGGCGGCGCCTTTGGCGGCTTCCGCCGCGCCGGTAACCACGTTATACGACGCGGTGAGGGCGGCGATCACGTCCTTGCCGAGATGCAGCACGTACGACAGCGGCGAATAGATCGCGCCGTACAGGCCCATCATTACGACCATCTGAAACACGAGCGGCAGGCAGCCCATCTGGCTGGCGCTGAAGCCTTCGCGGCGGTAGAGCTCCTGCGTTTCTTCAGAGATTTTCATTTGCGCCTCGCGGCCCTGCTGGCCTGCGTACTTGGCGCGGATCTTGTTCACCTTGGCCTGCAGCCGCATCTGCTTTGCGGAGTTTTTCTGCTGGCTGATGGTGGTGGGCAGAAGAATAAGACGGAGAACAAAGGTGATCACCACGAGGGCGATGAGATAATTATGGCAGAGTTCGTAAAGCCATCCCAGCGCCAACCCGAAGGGGTACGCCAATATACTGTATAAATTTGCCATGCGATATTAAGCTCCTTTGCTTTCGTCGTCGGTTTTGCCGGTATGCGTTTTATACCGGAGTTTGGGGTAATCCGGCACGGGGTCTACGCCGCCCGGAAAAAGCGGGTTGCACCTGAGTATCCTCAGGGCGCCCAAAAGGGTTCCGAAAAAAAAGCCGTATTGCTCTATGGCCTGATACGTATACTGCGAGCAGGTGGGGTAATAACGGCAGCGCGCGGGGAAAAGAGGAGAGATTTTGCGCTGATAAAAAGAGATCATCCTCAACGGGAGCTTTTCTTTCATTCGATCACACCTGCCGACCGGAGCTCGCGCTCCATGATCTGATAAATTTCGGTGCTTTTTTTACGGACGGTTTTGCTGCGGGCCACGAAAACGATATCGCAGCCGCCTTTGATCGGGGGGAGCATCTCTGTTGCGGCCCGGATCACTCTGCGCGCGCGGTTGCGCTGTACGGCGTTTCCGATCTTTTTGCTCGTCGTTATCCCTATACGACAAATTCCCGCGCGGTTTTTCAAAACATAGATCACCAGCGCAGGATTTGTGTATGCTTTCCCGCGGGCGTACACCCGGCGGAAATCACTGTTTGTATTCAACGTAAGCAAAGCGATCACGTACCGGAATCAGTAAGAGAGCTGCTTTCTGCCTTTCGCTCTGCGGCGGGCGAGTACCTTGCGGCCGTTGGCAGTCGCCATTCTCTTGCGGAAGCCGTGCTCCATCTTGCGCTGACGCTTTTTGGGCTGATACGTTCTTTTCATCGTCTGTTACCTCCATTCTTTTGTTTGCGTTGAAAAATCAGAGATCTTTTTCTGCAGGATACAGGGCAAGGGCATACTGCGCCCTTGATTCCACAGTACCGTATTATATAACAAAATAAGAGGCAATGTCAATACCTTTCTTTTTCATTTCTCGCCCGGCCCTTTCAGTATATTTTCAGAAAGCCCTTGTATATTTTCTATAATTCGTGTAAAATATTATATACTACCGTTTCCGGGGGAAAGTGCATTGAATAAGGAAGTTGTGGAAAAGCGGCGCGCCATACTGATCAACGTTTTGTATCTTGCGTTCATCGTGGCCGTTTTTTACGTGGTATTAAAAGGATTTCTCGGCATTCTGCTGCCGTTCATCGCGGCGTTCATCGTGGCCGCCCTCATTCAGCGGCCGGTGAAATTCCTGCATAAAAAGACGCATATCGGCCGGGGGCCCGTGAGCGCGGTGTTCGTGCTGCTGCTTTTGGGCGCCGTAGGCCTGCTGCTGTTTTTGCTGGGCAACCGCATCTTCGTGCGCATCCGGGGCTTTTACGACTACGTGATGCTGCGCATGCAGAACGTGCCCGAGCTGTTTGAGGATATCAAAAACTGGCTCGTTTCCGCCATCGGCTTTTTGCCGGCGGCCGCAAGGGAATCGCTCACGCAGAGCATTACCGACTTTTTCGATAATATCATAGAAAACGGCTTCGAGGGCTTTTCGCTCTCCGGCCTCGGCCTGAACTGGGGCTCGCTGCTCTCGCGCGGGGCGGGCACCATCAAAGATACCGTGGTGCAGATCCCGAGCGTGCTCATCGGCGTGGTGATCTCGATCGTGGCCAGCGTGTTCATGACCATCGAATACGATGAGATCATCGCCTTCATCGTGCGGCAGGTGCCCGAGCACCACCGCGAAAAGCTGCATACGGCCAAAACCGTGGCGCTCACTACCCTCAGGAAGATGCTCAAGGCCTACAGCCTGATCGTGCTCATCACAACCACCGAGCTTACCATTGGCATGTATCTGATGAAGCTGCTGAAGATCTTCGATTCCGATTATATCATCTTTATCGCCATCATTATCGCTATTATCGATATCATCCCGGTGCTCGGCACCGGCACCGTGCTGATCCCCTGGTCGCTGTATTCCTTCATCACGGGCAGCATCCCGCTGGGCGTGGGGCTGATCATCATGTATGCGATCATTCTCGTGGTGCGGCAGGTCATCGAGCCCAAGCTTGTGGCGGGGCAGGTGGGCGTATCGCCCATCGTCACCATCATCGCCATGTACGTGGGCACCAAGCTCTTCGGCGTGCTCGGCTTCTTCGTGTTGCCCTTTACGGTGGTGATCGTGAACCGCCTCAACGAGGAGGGCGTGATCCACTTGTATAAGCTGAAAAACCACGAAACGGACGATATGCCCGCCGCGCAGCCCGGGGGCGAAGGGGAGCTTACAGAGGCCCCTGCGGAGCCGTCATAAATATGAAAAATTTATGAATGGCATTTGTATAAATTATGAAAAAACGCATTTAATTTTCTGAAACAGAAAAATAATACGGTTAAAAAGTGTTAAAATAATTCTGAGCTTTCTTTCGGGAGGTATTTATTATGCTGCAGGCATTGTTACAGACCCTTGCCAATCTCGGTTTTGATTCGCAGGCGATCAACGAATCCTTCAATAATATCATGAACACGATCCGCTCCGGCGATCCCGGTTCCCTCAGCGGCATTGCGGGTATGTTCAAGGGGCTGGTTTCCGCCTTCACGGGCGTGGACCCCGCGCAGCTGAGCCTGATCGCCAATTCCGTGCTCACCAGCGTAAGGGAGCTGCTTT
>CAMVBR010000291.1 GCA_947165755.1 uncultured Clostridia bacterium | reverse complement strand
TGGCCGCGCCAGCCGTACATGGCCCCGCGGGACCCCTGCACGATGCTTTTGACCATATACACCTGCCCCAGCAGTCCTTGCTCCTTTGCCGCCTTTACGATGCAAAAATCCCGGTCCCACCGGCGGTTCTGGTGAACGGTAAACACCTTGCCGGTCTCATCCCGCACGGCGATGATCTCCTCCAGCTCGGCGGCGTTCAGCGTGACCGGCTTTTCGCACACCACGTGCTTTCCGGCACGCAGGGCGCGGATGGAAATATCCTTATGAAAATTGTTCGGCACGGCGATCGTCACAATGTCGATGCTCTCGTCCGCCAAAAGCGCGTCCAGAGATTCGTAGGTATGCAGCCCGTTGGCGCGCGCGGCCTCCATAGCCTCCTCGCGGATATCGTAAGCGCCCCAGGTTTCGATCTCGGGAACCCGCTCCCGCAGGTTCGCAATGTGCCAGCCGCCCATGCCGCCGTAGCCGATGATTGCGTGACGCAGTTTTTTCATTTTTGTTGTCTCCCTTCGCAAACGCCTCCGCCTGCGCGCGGAGCCGTTTCTTGTCAATCTTTATTATAGAAGAACGCGGCGGCGTTTGCAAGGAGAAAATGCAGTTTGTGGGGCTCGACGCCCCACAAACTGCAGCTGCAAGCTGAGGAGCTACAAGCTACAAGCAAGATTGATTGTGCAGTAAAATGCTGGTATCAGAACAACATCCGCACATTTCTAATTTGCTTGCAGCTTGCAGCTTGTAGCTTGCAGCTTTTCGCCATCGGCGCGATAAACTGAAATCACCAAAAGCCTTGCAATCCACCCCGTTCTGTGTTACCATCTTATCATACGGCTCCGTGGGGGAGCCGGGCCAAGAAGGAGGCGTGAAAAATGACCGTGCTTGTGGATATGGACGATACCATAGAATCGCTGCTCGAGGCGTGGGTGCGCGGGGTGAACGAAAAATACGGCACCGCCGTGGCCTACGACGATATCAGCGACTGGAACGTGGCCAAGGCCTTTCCGGGGCTTACGTGGGAGCAGGTGTACGAGGTGCCCCTTGCCCCCGGCTTCTGGGATACGGTCGCGCCCATCCCCGGGGCGGCGGAAGCCATAAAACGCCTCATGGACGACGGGTACGAGGTGCTCATCGTCACCGCCACGCCCTTCGTTTCGGCGCCCGAGAAGATCGACGGGTATCTGTTCCGGCATTTCCCGTTTTTAAAGTGGGATCAGGTGATCATCACCGGCCGCAAGCAGTTGATCCGCGGCGACGTGCTGGTGGACGACGGCGTGCACAACCTCGAGGGCGGCGATTACGCCAAGATCCTGATGACCGCGCCCCACAACAAAAACTATGACGCCGAGGCCAACGGCATGATCCGCGTAAACAACTGGGCCGAGGCCGAAGCCGCCATCCGCGCGCTGGCGCAGCCCGGGGCGTGAGACAGGGCGTTACAGACCATAATAAAAAAGGAGAATCTGCGGTATGAAAGAAAACAGGCTTTGGTATACCCGCCCTGTGGCGGATTGGCACGAGGCCCTGCCCCTCGGCAACGGCAGGCTGGGCATGATGGTGTTCGGCGGCGTTGAAGAAGAGCGCGTGCAGCTCAACGAGGAGACCTTCTGGAGCGGCGCTCCCTACGACGGGTTCGACGACCCCCGCACCAAGGCGCATCTGGGCGAGATCCGCGAACTGCTCTTCGCGGGCAAATACACCGAGGCGCAGGCGCTCTGCAACCGGTATCTGGTGTGCCGCGGCCGCGGCCACAACGACGATACGGGCCTGTTCGGCTCCTATCAGACCGCAGGCGACCTGTATATCTCCCTGCCCGGGGCCGGGGGCGATTATAAGCGGCAGCTTTTGCTGGACGAGGGCCGCGCCGAGGTGTTCGTGGGCGGCGCGAAGCGCGAATATTTTGCCGCATACCCCCACAACGTGGGCGTGATCCGCATCCCCGATTGCCCCGAAGGCTTTGAAGTGCGCTACGAGCGCGAAAACTGCTCGGTGATCTGCGATGAAAACGAGATCACCGCCATCGGCTACCTGCCGCTCAAATTCTGCGTGCGCATCCGCTATGCGCGTTCGGCGGGGGCGCTCACGGTGTATATTGCCGCCGCCACGGCCTACGGCACCGGGGCGGACCCGGTGGAGACCTGCGCCGCCCTGCTGGATGCGGCCGAGGCCGCCGGGTATGATGCGCTCAAACGGGAGACCGCCGCCTATTTCACCGAAATGCTGGGCCGCTGCGAAATTACGCTCGAGGGCTCGGGGGACCGCGCGCTGCTGCCCACGGACGAGCGCCTGGCCTCTCCCGAAAACGACCCGGGCTTTGCCGCCCTCTATTTCAATTTCGGGCGTTACCTGCTGCTGGGGTCCTCCCGGGGCGCGCTGCCCGCCAACCTGCAGGGCGTGTGGTGCAAGGATTACCGCGCGCCGTGGAGCGCCGATTACCACATCAATATCAATATTCAGATGAACTACTGGTTCGCCGAGGTCTGCCGCCTGCCCGAGCTGGAGGCGCCCTTCTTCGCGTTTCTGAAAATGCTGGCCGCCCACGGCGCGCATACCGCCCGCGTGGCCTACGGCTGCCCCGGCTGGGTGGCCCATTTCACCAGCAACCCCTGGGGGTATACGTCGCTGGGCTGCAACCCCGTATATGGCGCGTTCTCCACGGCGGGGGCGTGGTGCCTGCGCCACGTAAAGGAGCGCTGGCTCTACGGCGGCGACCTTGATTTTTTGCGCGAATTCTACCCGGTATTGCGCGGCGCGGCGGAATTTTTCCTTTCGTTCCTCGTGCGCGACCCGCGCACCGGATATCTGGTAACGGCCCCCGCGGGCTCGCCCGAAAACAGCTTTTATAGCCCCACGGACGGCAAGCGCGTCAACGTTTGCGCCGGGCCCACCATGGATATGAGCATTTTGCGGGAGCTGTTTTCCTTCCAGCTCGAGGCTGCCGCCGCGCTGGGCGTGGACGCCGATTTCGCTGAAAAAGTAAAAACCGCGCTTTCGGAACTGCCGCCCCTTCGCATCGGCAAATACGGGCAGATCATGGAATGGAGCGAGGATTTCGACGAGGCGGAGCCCGGCCACCGGCACATGTCGCAGCTCTACGGGCTTTACCCGGCGGCGGAGATCACCCGCTCCACCCCCGCGTATTACGAGGCCGCCCGCAAAACCATCGAGCGCAGGCTGGCGCACGGCGGCGGGCACACGGGCTGGAGCCGCGCGTGGATCATCAATTTCTTCGCCCGGCTGGCGGATGGGGCCGCCGCCCACGAAAACCTGATGGCGCTGTTCCGCAACAGCACCCTCAAAAATTTGTTCGATAACCATCCTCCCTTCCAGATCGACGGCAATTTCGGCGGCACGGCGGGCATCGCCGAAATGCTGCTGCAAAGCCACAACGGCGCCATCGAGCTGCTGCCCGCGCTGCCCCCCGCTTGGAAGGACGGCGCCTTTACCGGCCTTGCCGCCAGAGGCGGGTTCGTGGTTTCCGCCGCGTGGGAAAACGGCGCGGTTACCCATTGCACCGTCACCGGCCCCGAAAACAAACCCTTTACGCTCAGGTTCAACGGGAAAACGGTGGAAGCGGTAGGGAAGTATGAATTATAAATTACAGTTCGTCGCTGAGTGAGTGGCCAGTGACCAGTGCCCAGTGACCAGCGATCAGCGATCTGTGACCGGATCAGCCTGCCTTAACGTATGC
>CAMVBR010000290.1 GCA_947165755.1 uncultured Clostridia bacterium | reverse complement strand
GTTTTGGTTTCTTTTACAACAAATTTACCCATGCTTTCATCTTCCTTTCTGAAAAATCCGTTTTGGAAATTCCGTTTTCATTATAAACGATAATAATTAAAAAATCAAGACCTTGTTTTTGAGAGGAAATTTCAGTTTATCGGCTGACGCCCGATAAACTGAAGCTAAATTGCCGAAGGATCGGCAGCTAAATTATTGCTGACGCAATAGCTAAATTGCCCCTGACGGGGCAGCTAAATTATCTCGCATACGCTCGATAGCTGAAGTTACAACGCTGCGCAATGAACTTTTCAGCTCGCCGCAGGCGAATTTAGCTTGCGAAGCAAATTTAGCTTGCCGTAGGCAAATTTAGCTGTGCGAAGCACAATTTAGCTGTCGCGCCTCCGGCGCGACAAACTGCAATTCACTTTTTTGCTCTCTCCACCGCTCCCATCACTCTTTCCAGCGCGTCGCTCACGGCTTTGGCGGTTTCGGGCCCGGCGGAATTGGTCTCCTCGTAATGGCGGCGGCCGAAGGCGTCGATCCCCTTTTCAAGATAGGGCCGCTCCGGGTGCAGGAAGAAATCGTTGGGCGGCAGCACGTAGCCGATCTCATCGTTGGCAAGGCCGAACACCACAAGATCGGGGCGGCGGGCCGTTTCGGTGAGGATGGGGGGATTGACCTCGGGCCCTTGCCCGGTGGCGGATTCCTCGGCGGGCAACGCGCCGCCGTAAACCAGCTCGGGAAACAGCTCGCCGGGGGTGAAGAGCAGGGCGAGCTCCCCGATCTCCATATAGGTGAGCTCGGTTTTGATGGTTGGCATATCCCGACCGGGCAGAACGAAGCGGTCCACCTCGATGATGCCCGCCATACCCGCCACGGTGAGCAGCGGGTTTTCCACGTTCACGTAAAATTCCTGCCGCGCGTAGTCGATCACGGGCGAAAGAGGCCGGTCGTTATCGATGGCAAGGGCGTGCTCCGCCAGCCGCGCGCCGATCCTGCGGGTGGATTCCAGCAGCCGGTGCTCTTTGCGCAGCGTATCCTCATCCTCTACCCGCATCGAGATCATACCGCCCACGGCCCCTACGGCAAAAACGGTCTCCGCGCCCGCGCGCTCGCGGATGCGCTCTCTAAGGTAGCAGGGGTAATCGGCGCTCACCAGCGAGTTGCAGCCCTGCAGGCTCTCGCAATGGGCGGCAAAATTCAAAAGCCACGTCTCGCGCGTGCCGTCGTCGGGCACGAAGCGCAGGCGGGTGAGTACGTCGGAATACACAACCGGCGTGCGGATATCCTCCTGCAGATCGGGCACGCGGATATTGCCGTGATAAAGCCTGCCCGGGCGGCGGTCTTCGTATGCGGCGAAGGCGGCCTTTTTGGCGCCCTCGAACAGCAGCGCCATAAACCTTTTGTTTTTGCCGGTGCGGGGCAGCGGCCCCCACAGGCCCATGGTATCGATACCGGCGTGGTCGTGGGTGCTCATAACGATGATATTGCGGCAGCCGGTGGCGATTTTGAAATCCGCAAGAAATTCCTTCAGGCGGTTTACGTCCTTATTGAGGATGCCCACCGCGTCAACGGCGAGAAACAGCACGCCGCCGCGGCGGCTGCCGTCGTCCAGCCACAGGGCGCTCGCGTATTGGGGGTCGATCACGCCACGGGCGGGGTTGTTTTCGCCGTAGCCCGCGATATAATACGCGGCCTTATCGATATCCGGCGGCAGAACGGGCGCGCTGCCGAAGCCCGCAATGAAGCGGTCCGCCTTCGGTGCGGCGAGATGATCGAAAACCGCCGACGGCAGGGCCGGGGCGGGGCGTTTTTTCGCGCGGGTCAGGCCCAAGGAGACGATCCCCTTCAGCGCGCCGTTCAGCACCCGGTCCATCGGTTTCATTTCAGCTCCTCCTTCAGCGCAGCAAAGCCGCGCATCACCGTGCTGCCGGTGTGCTCGCCGAGGCTGATGAGCTCGTGGTAATGGTTTTTGAAATCGCCCAAGATATAGTCGTTATCGGGCACGATGTAGCCCACGGCGTCGTTGGCAAGGCCGAAGGCGTGCACGTCCGACCCGAAAAGTTCCGTGAGCGGCGGGTATGGGAAATCGGCGCGCCGCCACGCGCCCGCCGCCCCGAGGGAAGCGCCGCCCAAAAGCAGATCCTGACAGAACTCGCCGGGGGCCAGCACGGCTTTGAAGAGGTTTCCGAGTTCGAGATACCCCACCTCGGTGGTAACGGCATACCCGCCGTTTTTCAGGGCGATCACGTCGTAGGCCACCAAATTCAGCTTGCCCACCAGAATGATGAGGGGGTTGGTGACCGGCACCGTGATCTGCCGCAGGCGGATATTCATGAGCGGCGGCACGGGCATTTCGGCAACGGGCTGCCAGCCCTCGTACCACAGGGTATAGGGCGCGCCGTTGGCCTTGCTTTCGGCCATATCCCGCGCGATGTTTTCCGCATCGCAGAGCAGCGGGTCCGCCTCGATCTCGTCCACGGTTTTCGTGAGCGCCAATGTGATCCTGGCCATTTCGCGGCCGTAGCGGATCGATTGCTCGTAGCGGTGGTTCAGCGTGACCCCGTCGTTGGATGGGCCGCGGTCCATATAGATGGCGCAGATGGCGCCGTTGATGAAGATAAAGTTATACCCCGCACGGTTGATGAGCTCGCCCATGTAGTAGATATATTCGCCGCACAGCTCCCTGCCGGTGCCCTGCCCGTCGCGGGTGGGCAGCCCCGCGGTATCGGGGTGCGCGGGGAAGGAGGCCAAAATGGTTGGCGCGGCGGTGGGATCGTCCGGCGTGAACACGAAGCGCGTTAGGCGCGTATCCAGCGCGGTGGCGGAGGGCCGGTTGCGGTTGGAAAAATACTGCTCGCCCACGTCCTTTTCAGCGTAGGACATGGAACCGGGCTTCAGGTCCCTTATGGCGCTGAGCATGCCCTCGGCCACGCGGCGGGTGAGGGCGCGCATAAATTCCTCGTCCGCGCCCGGGAGATAGGTGCCCCTGCCGGTGCGGTTCTTTTTGAAGTTGTGCACCAGCTTTTTGCCCGTGGCGGTCCACAGCCCCTGCGTATCCACACACGAGTGGGCGTGGGTGGAAAACACGTTCACGCTGCAAATCGTTTCGTTGACGCCGCCGTATTTCAGCAGATCGGCAAGGTGCCGCCGGATCTGCTTGATATGCCGGTTGCCGGTGCCGATGCAGTCGATCACGGCGAACAGCGAAACGCCCCGGCCGGAGCCGTCGTCCAGCGCGATGATGCGGCACTGCATTTTGTCGACGATGGCGTTCACCTTATTGTTGAAGCCGTTTTCGGCGGTCAGGTAGCCGCCCAGATAGTAATCGTGGGTGCGGTAATCCGTGGGGGTGAGATCTACGATGGCGTAGCCCAACCGCCACCTTGCGTTTTCGGCGGGGGCGGAGAGAAACGATTCATTGCCCCGGTAAAAGCACGCGGAAGCATCCTGCCCCTCTGCCACAAAGCCGGGGCCGTTTTCGAGCTTTTCCGCAAGGCCGCCGAGGCCCTTCACAAGCGCCTTTTCAGCAAAGCGAACAAAACGCGGGTCGGTAAGAATATCCATGGGGCTCCTTTCAAGTTGGAATTTGCAGGGCTCGACGCCCTACAAATTCCAGTGGTCAGTAGCCAGTGGTCAGTGGTCAGCATCTGTTAAGGCAGGCCGATCCGGTCACAGATCGCCGGTCACTGGTCACTGGCCACTGGCCACTGGTCACTTACTTAGCGACGAACTGCAA
>CAMVBR010000289.1 GCA_947165755.1 uncultured Clostridia bacterium | reverse complement strand
TGAAGGCGCTCAGGGTGATGCCGGTTTTCTCGGTGAATTCTCTGATGCAGTCGTTCGCAAGGGCGTTCACTTTGCCGGCGGCGAACACGGCGGCCTCGTAGATCACGTCGGTCAGCTTGCCCCAGATCGCTTCCTTCGCGGTAAGGGTGCCGGCGTCCACGGCAGCGGCGTCCATAGCGGTGTAGGTATAGTTCCAGCCTTCCAGCTCAACGGCGTTCAGCACTTTGCCGAATACCATATCCGCGGCGGCCACGGCGATGGCGTCGAGGGTATTGAGATTTTCCACTCTCATGTGGAAATCGTAGAAGATGCTGTTCGGGTCATCCTCAGCCAGCAGATCGCAGGCCACGCGGATGCCGCAGTCGAGGGCGTTCTCTACGGAGGAGAAGTCCATATCGTAGATCATACCGGCGTTGAAGCCGTGCTCGGAGGCGAAGGCAGCGCTGATATCAGCGGTTTTGGCCAGCTCCACGAAGGTATCGCGGTCGATATATTTCTTCATGGTATTGAGCAGAGAGGAAACCTTTTCGCAGATCTTCTGCAGGTTGGCGTACAGGTGGGTGTTGTCGCCGTCTTCAATGCCGAGATAAGCCATGCCTTCGTCGGAGGCGATCATATCAACAGCCTTGTAGAGGATGTGGTTTACCTGACCCACAACGCCCTTGTAAGCGTCGTAACCGGCCATCACGTCGAGAAGGGTGTTATCATAGGTGGCGTCAGCGTCGATATAGCTGACAAGCGCTTTGATCTGCTCGAGCTCTGCGATCTCGCCGTCGAGGTTATTGAGCACTACGGTAGCGAAGGCGGGGTCTTCGAACATGGTACCAACGGCGGTCTTGATGGCCGTGATCACCATCGGCTGCGCAAAGCTGTTCAGGGCGCTGTACATACCGCCGAGCTCAACCACGGTAGCGTCGGGATTCAGCAGGTCCGCGGTAACGGTCGCCTCAATGGGAGAGGTGATGTTGACCTTTGCGGTGGCGCTTTCCACCTTCACCTGCGCGGCGAAGGAATCCTCGTCTTTATACATATTGTAAGAGAAGGTCGCGGCGGCGTCGGAGATCGTGAAGGCGACGGTGGTTTCGCCGAGGAGCGGAAGGTTTACGGTCTGAGATATACCCTGGCCGTTCACGTTCTGTTCCAGCGCGGCGATCACAGCGGCTTCAACGGCGCTGAGGTCCACGTTGAGATCCACAAGCGTCTCGTTGTTGGCGGTGGCTTTCACAAGCACGTTTCTGCCCCAGGCTTCGGGCGTACCGGCCACCAGCGCTTTATCGGCGTCGGTCATCTCGGAATTGGCGAGCACGTCAACGTTCGCGTTTGCGTCGCCGTATTCACGCAGCATGGCGATGGCCTGATTGTTGGCGTAAATATTGGGCATATAGTCTTCCGGCTCGGTGGAGTAGGGATGATAGGTGGCGTAGGGATCGTTGCCGGTGTAGCCAACGGTCAGTACGGGAGGCTCCACGTTCACGCCCGCGGTGATCACCTTTACCATGCCCTGCAGGGCGGAAAGGAAGCTGCTGAGCATATTATCGAGCTGACCTTTGTAATCGTTCTGCAGCAGGCCGACGAACTGCTTTACCAGCTTGTAAACGTCGGTGGTGCGAAGATCCATGGCGTTCACGGCAGCCTTGCTCTCTTCGGAGAGGGCCTCGCCCACAACGCTGAGGAACCATGCCTTGATACCGTTGGAGATGGTCTCGTCAAAGGTCTCGGCGCGGGCTTCGCCGTTCTTGGGGATCTCGTAGCCCATTTCACGGGCGATCTCGGCAACAAATTTTTCCTGGATGTTGCCGGTGAGGAGATAATCGTGATAGAAGTCCTTCACGGCCTGATTGGTGCAGGCGTCGCTCTCGATGAACTCGCCTACCTTGCCGTAATCGAACACCTGATCGTCCCAGCGGAATACCTTGCCGAAGGTATCGGCGTTATCCGCCATGAACTGGAAGATGCCGTAGAAGAAGTTGATATCGCCGCCTTCTCTGGTGACGAGAGCGGAGGTGTTCAGGTTTTTGAAGTCGCCGCCGAGCTTAGCGATATGGTCTTTCATACCGATCAGGCTGTCCACACCGGTGATGGAAAGATCTACGCCCACGCTCGCGGTGAAGGCGTTGAAGTCCGCCGCTTCTTTGGCGATGCGTCTGTCGAGCCAGTCGAGCAGCACGCCCGCGATCTGGTCGTAATTCATAGACGCGATATAATCCGCGTCGTTCTGGGCAACCTTCGCTTTGTCGTATTCGGCATAAGCGGAAGCGGGGTTGGAAATGGTCT
This sequence comes from uncultured Clostridia bacterium, assembly GCA_947165755.1. Classification (GTDB taxonomy): domain Bacteria; phylum Bacillota; class Clostridia; order Oscillospirales; family Acutalibacteraceae; genus RUG806. The sequence continues at coordinate 1,449 of CAMVBR010000289.1, read as the reverse complement.
TTTCCGCCGCAAACGCGGGGATGCAGCACATGAGCGCCATAAGCGCGCTCAGAACGACTGCAAGAACCTTTTTCATAACAAGAACCTCCTGTGATCCTTTTGCGTCCGTTATGAACGAAACGCATAAACGATATGGAAAATATTTATCGTTCTGGTTATAGTTTACGCGATTTCCCGGTTGACCGCAAGCAACAAACAAAAAGGAATTGTCACTTGTGCCGCAACAATTCCGTAACAATTCATTTTTATTGGGTAGTTTGCCTAAAAAAAGCTTAAAAAACTGCAATTCAGCGAATCAGATCCCATACCTCTCCCGCACGGACTGCAGGTGATCGAAGGTCTGCTTTAACGCGGCGTAATCGGTAAGGCCGGTGAGGTAGGAGCAGATGGCGTAGGCGAATTCGGAGAGGTAGAAGCTGAAGCTCATCATGGTCATTTCCGTAAAGCCTCCGGGGATGAAGCTCCCGAGGTACTGAATGACCAGCGAGAGGATCTTGGGGTAATAATCGGAAATGCGCCCGTGGATAAAGAACTTGTTGATGCTGATGCGGGTCTCTTTTTTGCTCAGAAAGATCTGCAGCGCCTGCTCGTCGGGCCAGGTGCGCGAGGCGAAATAGGGCATGAGCCAGTAAAGCGCGCAGTAAACGCAGGCGTTTTCAAAGGCCTCGAAGAAATCGTCGATATTCTTGTAGTATTTATAAAATTCGGTGCGGGACATACCCGCGGTGGAAAGCAGCTGCGAAACGCCGATCTCGCGGTAGCTCTCGGAGGAGGCGGCGTCCAGCTTTACGTAGGCGCAGAGCAGATCGTAGTGGAAATAGTCGGTGCCGCCGCGGCGCTTCGCCAGCAGCCGCCCTACGTTTTCGAGCATGGAGCGCGTAATGTCAAAGGTCATCTCGGGCGTGGGCAGATCCACATCCCCCGGCTGCCCGATATCCCCCGACATAAAATAGAAGGAAAGCTGCGGCGAAACCATTCCCGCCACCCGCAGCACGTTTTCATCGGTGATGCCCGCGGCCTTCGCGGCCTGCATGAGGCGGTCCCGCACCGCGTTGGCAATGCGGTAGGCGATGCGCACGTCGCCGTGGGCCCCGCTGAGGCGGGTCACGCAGGGGTGGTACTGCTGCGCAAGCCCGAACATGACGTTGCCGTACTTTTCCAGCGAGGCGGCGTCCGTGACCGGAAAAGGCGGCTCCACCGCGATCCTTCGCATGGTTTCGTCCGCCGCGCATTCGAGCAGGTCCTCCACGTTTTCAAAATGCCGGTAAAAGGTGGAGCGGTTCACGTCGGCGGCGGCGATCAGCGCCGAAACGGTGATCTTTTGATAGGGCTTTTCCCCAAGCAGCTCAAAAAATGCGTTCAGAATACGGTCTCGCGCGGTTTTTACGGGTTCCAAAACGGCCACCTTCTTTCTATAATTTCACGTTGTGATCTTTACCGCGTAGAGAT
>CAMVBR010000288.1 GCA_947165755.1 uncultured Clostridia bacterium | reverse complement strand
TTTTTTCTTATTATTTCTTTTTCATCTTATCATAAACGCGCGTTGTTTGCAAGATGATTTCCCCGAAATGAATCAGATTCAATCAAATCCATAAAATAAAACGATTTCAATTTTTAATGAATTTTTTGCATAAACCGCTTGACAAGCTTCTTTAACCCGCATATAATGAAACCATATTAAGAACCGGTGAGCAAGAGTAGTAACCGATTTCCGTTTTTTTCAGAGAGCCGCTAAAGTGCTGTGAATGCGGTAAAAAACCTTTCGGCGAATGGACTTGTGAGGGCGAACCGAACGAGAGATCAAGTAGGGGAGACGGGGGCTGCCCGTTACCGCAGCAGCGCATGTTCGTGCGTGAAAAGAGTGCGCTTTCACAGAAAGCGAATTTAGGTGGTACCGCAGAAGCCTTGCTCCTGTCCTATGTTTATAGGGCAGGTTTTTTTTGTGGAAAGCCTAAAACCTCAGGAATACGGGGATTAATAGAAATCAGAAAGGAAGAAACAACCATGAAAAAAGCAATCAAAATCGTATCCCTCCTCCTTGCGGCGGCGCTGCTTCTCAGCTTTACCGCCTGTTCCGGCGGCAACGCCCCCGAAAAAGAGGCGACCGATCCCGCCGCTCCCGCCGCGGACGCCGTGACCTATAAGATCGGCCTGTGCAACTATGTGGACGACGCTTCTCTGAATCAGATCGTCGGCAATATTAAAACGCAGCTTGCCGCGATCGGTAAGGAAAACAACGTGAATTTTGAGATCACGGATGAGAACTGCAACGCGGACCCGAACGTCCTTTCTCAGATCGTAGCCAATTTTATTGCGAATAAAGTGGATCTTATGATCGGCGTAGCCACGCCCGTTGCCATGGCGATGCAGGCCGCTACCGAGGAGAACAAGATCCCCGTGGTGTTTGCCGCAGTTTCCGATCCTGTGGGTACCGGTATTGTGGCGTCCATGGACGCGCCCGGCGCCAATATCACCGGCACCTCCGATTATCTGGATACCGCAGCGATCATGAATCTGATTTTCGCAGCGGACGAGGACGCCGCCACCATCGGTCTGCTCTATGACCTCGGGCAGGACGCCTCCACCACCGCCATTGCGGATGCAAAGGCCTATCTCGATGCAAAAGGCGTAGCCTATAAAGAGGCCACCGGCACCACGGTGGATGAGGTTGTTCTGGCAGCGCAGAGTCTGGTGGCGGATAAAGTGGACGCCATCTTCACGCCCACGGATAATACGATCATGACCGCCGAGCTTTCGATCTATGATATGCTGGCCGAGGCCGGGATCCCGCACTACACCGGCGCGGATTCCTTCGCTCTTAACGGCGCGTTCCTCGGCTACGGCGTGGATTACGCGAATCTCGGCAGAGAGACCGCCGATATGGTCGCCGATATTCTTATGAACGCGAAGAACCCCGGCGAAGTGCCGGTCCGGACCTTCGATAACGGCACCGCAACGATCAATACCGAAACCTGCGAAGCCATCGGTTTCGATTACGGCACCATTGCCGAGGCCTTCACCCCCTACTGCACCTCCATTCAGAATATTGTGACGGCAGAGGCTTTTGAAGAGTAATTATACCTTGGCGATTTCGGGAGATCCTTTATGACATTTGAAACTGTTTTTTCTCTTGGACAGACGGCGCTGGAGCTGGGCCTCATAAGCTCTCTGACGGTGCTGGCGCTGTTTCTGAGTTATTCCATGCTGAATGTCTGCGACCTTTCCACGGACGGCTGTTTTACCCTGGGCGCTACCGTGGGCGCCGCTGTGGCCATTGCCGGGCATCCGTGGCTCTCGTTGGGCATGGCTATGCTGGCCGGTGTGACTTCCGGATTTATTGTAGCTGTGCTGCAGACCAAAATGGGGATCAACAGCCTGCTGGCGGGTATCATTGTGAATACCGCGCTCTATTCGGTGAATATCGGCGTCATGCATAACGCGTCGGTGCTGAATATGTTTCAAACCGTCACTGTATTTACCAAACTCCGGGACGCGCTGGACGGCACCTTCCTCGCCCCTTTCAGCAAGCTCCTGATCGCGCTGATCGCCGTGATCCTTGTGGTTGTATTCCTGGCGCTGTTTCTCAGGACCCGCATCGGCCTTGCGATCCGCGCCACCGGCAATAACCCCGCAATGGTGCGTTCCTCTTCCATCAACCCCGTGGTCACCACGATCATAGGCCTTTGCATCTCCAATGCCTTTACAGCCCTTTCCGGCTGTCTGCTGGCGCAGGCCAATAAATCCGTGAATATTGATATCGGCTCCGGCATGGTCACCATTGCGCTGGCGTCTCTTCTGATCGGCGGGGTGTTTGCCGGAAAACGGAAGATCCCTCTGCAGGCCTGCGGCGCGGTACTGGGCGCCATCATCTTCCGTCTGGTGTATACGGTTGCGCTGCGGTTCAATATGCCTGCGTTCATGCTGAAGTTCGTTTCTGCCGTGATCGTGATCATTGCGATCGCAGGACCGTATCTCAAGCAGCAGTTCCCCATGCTGCGGCGCCGTCTGCAGCACGGCCGGGGCGGGCAGGAAGGAGAGGCGGCATGCTGAAGCTTATCCATATTACCAAAACCTTCAATCCCGGTACGGTGAATGCAAAAACCGCGCTGGAGGATCTCTCGCTGCACGTTCGCCCCGGCGATTTTGTTACCATCATCGGCGCGAACGGCGCAGGCAAATCCACACTCTTCAATGCGATTTCAGGCACTTTCTTTACCGACAGCGGAAGGATCCTTCTGGACGGGAAGGATATTACCCTTACGGTGGAGCACAAACGCGCCCGCAATATCGGCAGACTGTTTCAGGACCCGATGCTCGGTTCCGCCCCCGGCATGACGATCGAAGAAAATCTTGCGCTGGCGGCGGGGCACGGCGGATGGCTCTCGGCGGTATCCAGAGCGGATAAAGCCCTGTTCAGGGAGAAGCTCGCGCTGCTGAAAATGGGGCTGGAGGACCGCATGACGCAGCCTGTGGGCCTGCTGTCCGGCGGACAGCGGCAGGCGCTGACGCTGATGATGGCTACCTTCAACCCTCCCAAGCTCCTTCTGCTGGATGAGCACACCGCCGCGCTGGACCCCGCCACAGCCGAAAAGGTGCTTGAGATCACAAAGGATATCGTGAAAAACGAGGGCCTCACCTGCCTGATGGTGACCCACAATATGCAGTCCGCGCTGGAACTCGGCAACCGTACACTGATGATGCACGCCGGAAGGATCATTTTCGACGCTGCGGGCGAAGCGCGCGAAAAGCTGACGGTCACAGACCTGATGGCGCTGTTCAAGGAGGCCGCGGGCAGCTCTCTGAATAACGACAGAATGTTATTATCAGAATAAAATAATATATAAGAAAGGATGAACCCCCATGGCAGAGCAAAAGATCCCTTACAAAATCTATCTTGACGAAAGCGAGATCCCGCAGAAATGGTACAACGTGCGGGCGGATATGAAGAATAAGCCCGCGCCGCTGCTGAATCCCGGCACCCATCAGCCCATGACCGCCGAAGAGCTTTCGGTCGTGTTCTGCGAAGACCTTGTCGCCCAGGAGCTCGATAACGAAAACCACTTCATCGATATCCCCGAAGAGATCCAGAGCTTCTACAAAATGTACCGTCCCTCGCCCCTGGTACGCGCTTTTTTCCTTGAAAAAGCGCTGGGCACCCCCGCTAAGATCTATTACAAATTCGAGGGCAACAACACCTCCGGCAGCCACAAGCTGAATTCCGCCATCGC
>CAMVBR010000287.1 GCA_947165755.1 uncultured Clostridia bacterium | reverse complement strand
CAATAGCGGCTGTGGTCAGCCGCGCTACCGTGATGTTGTTCTCCCCGACAAACTGTAATTTGAACTTCTCTCTGCAACGAAAAAACCCGCGCGGCTCGCCGCGCGGGGGTGCTCTCTTCAGTTGTTTCCGGGTTTGTCCTTGATCACGAGCCCCAGCCGTCTGGCCTCCACCGCGAGCTCGGTGCGGGTGTGGAAGCCCGTTTTATCCAGCATGTTTTTCACGTGGGTCTTCACGGTGAGCGGCGAAATGCCGAGGGCGCGGCCGATCTCCTGATTTGACGCGCCGCCGGTCAGCTCGCGCAGTATTTCCAGCTCCCGGGTGGAAAACTCCTTGCTTGAGGCAAGGCCGATGGTCACGGGCGGCGTTTCGTCGGGGTAAACGGATTCGCCCCGCATGGTGCGGTCCATAATCTCTATGAGCGGCGCGCGGCTCACGTTTTTATACCAAAAGGAATCGGCCCCTATGGCCCTTGCGCGCTCCAGCCACGAAAACTCGGGAATGGAGGTCACGATGATCACCCTGATCTCGGGGTGTTTTTCCTTGATGCGGGCGGCGGCGTCCAAGCCCGAGGCGTCCATTTCGGTGCATACGTCCATCAGCACCAGGTCCACGTCGCCCCGGTCGCAGTAAAACAGCGCCATTTCCGCGTTGGGTATGGCGCGAAGCACGCGGTATTCCGCCGCGCCCTCCAGCAGCAGCTCCAGCAGGCGGCGGGTCATTTCCTGATCCTCCACGATCAGCACGTTCGTCATATCTGCCTCCGTGCGTAAAAGATATAATATAATTATAGCTCTTTTTCGGGAAAAGTCATACTCCGAATGGAGTAGGAAAACGCAGCGTAAGGCGAAATTCGCCTTCGGCAGCTACCCGCATCTCCGCGCCCTGTTTTTCGGCCTCGCGGCGGATGGCGCCAAGCCCGCCGCCCTCGTGCAGCGGGTAGGCAGGGGGCGCGCCGTCGTTCGTAAAGCTAACGAAATCCGCGCCTACCGTTACGGTGAGCGTTTCAGCGTGGGCGTGGCGTTTGGCGTTGGTGAGGCTCTCGCCCGCGGCGAGCATCACGAGCCTTGCCCGGTCGTTTTCGGGCGGCATTTCGCCGTGGAACACCAGCGAAAGGCCGATGGAGGCGGCGGCCTCCTCGAGCTGGGCAACGGGGTCGGTGCGCCGCGCGGCGGGCTCGTCGCGGCACAATAGCAGCACGTTGCCGTGCCACAGCGAAAACATTCGCGCCCATTCTTCTTCGCTCACGTCGTCCTCAAGGCAGTGGCGGGTGGTGAGCAGCAGCCGGTTCATGCGGTCGTGGATCTGCGCCTTCGCGGTCATGATCTCCTGTTCTCTTGTGGCGGCGGTCACGCTGCGGCCGTAGGCGCGCAGCCGTTCGTTGAGCGCGGCGATCTTTTCGCCCTGCGCCCGCAGCTCGTCCGCCGCCGAAAGCAGCTCGGTCACGTCGGCGGCCTGCGTTTCGTAGAGCGCGCCGTTTTCGGCGGGGTAGCGGGTAAAGCGGAAGCGTCTGCCGTCCGGCAGGCGGAGGATCGGCTCCGGCTCGCCCGAAAGCCGTTCGCACCCGGCGGGCAAAGGCCCACATGATACCGCCTCCCAGAACAGCGCGCCGTTCTGCAGCGGCCGCCCGGTGAGGATCTGGCAGAGGGCTTCCATTTCGTGGTTGATGAGCAGCGTGCGGCCGCCCTTTTCATAGAAGCAGAGGCCGGTGGGCAGGGTATCGAGCCCTTCCTTCACCGACATGGCGGTGAGCTCGTTTTTTTGGCGGCGCAGCGTGCGGGTGATCAGCAGCCCCGCTGCCGCAGTAAAGAGCAGCGCGGCACCCGCAACAGGGAGCGCGGGCAGGCGGCCCACCGCGTTGGGGCCCTCCCGCAGGCCTGTGGGCGTCACGTTGAAGGTCACGGCGTACCGCAGGGCTTCGCAAGCGAGCAGCAGCAGCCCGGGCAGGAGGAAAGCGGCGGGGCGGCGCTTTTGCTGCGCCCTTCTCACGATATCATACAGAAAGCCGCCCACGGTGAAAAACAGCCAAAGGCCGATCAGGCCCTGCCATATCGGGGGGAGCTGATAAAAGCGCGTCATGCCTTTTCACCTCCCGTAGCGGTTTGCAGCGTGAGCACGGTCACGCCGTCGTCGGCCTCCGCCGTTACCGTAAAGCCGGGGGCTTTCGGGGCCGGCAGGGGCGTATCGGCCTCCGCCGACAGCCGCAGGATATAAAACGCTCCCTCCTGTTTCGCGGCAACCGTAATGCCCCGCAGGCCCTCCGCCCCCGCGACCGCTTCAAAAGCGGCGTAGGCGGCAAGCAGCCGTTCGGCGGGCAGCAGAAGCGCCGTACCGTCCGAAAAATACGCGGCAATGCCCATCTGCGTTAAATAATCCATCGATTCGGATATGCACAGCCCCAGCTCCCGGGTGGAGAGCAGGGGGGCGGCCTCGGCCAGCAGCATGAGATTGGTGCTGCGCTTGATATACACCGTAAGCAGACAGGCCCTGCGCAGCGCCCGCTCCCTTTGGGCGGGGTCCGCCTCGGCAAGTCCGATCAGGCGCGAGATCTCCGCCGTTTGCGGCTCCATCAGGGCGGCGATGGTATCGTAAATGCGGTTTTTCGAGGCGACGGCGGCGCGCTGCTCCAGCAGGCGGTTTTCCGCCGCCAGCAGGTCCGTTTCCTCCGCCAGCCGGCGGTTGTTTTCCGCCAGCGTTTCCCGCAGGCGGTTTAAGTCCGATACGTCCTCCGTCCAAAGCAGGGTCCCGCCCGAAACCGGCGTTTCGCGGTGCAGAAGATCCGCAGCGTTTCCACCGGCGTCGGCGGCCGAAACGAGCCGCCGTTCGCCCATGCGGTCCTTGAGCGCGGCGGAGATATGCGATAAAGAGAAGAAGACCTCGTAATCGGTGTTCGAGGGCACCAGCCCCGTGCGGATGCAGCCCTCCCAGAACGCGGCGATCATAAAGCAGAAGGCCTCGGGGTATTTATGGAGCGTAAAGCCGAAAAGGTCCAACAAGGGCTGATACGTTACGGCAACCAGCAGGTAATGCAGCGGGCCGATGGCAGGCAGCAGCAGGCTGCGAAGCCCGAGGGAGAGGGTAGCGTGCCGCAATACGTTCAAAAGCGCCCCCGTCAGCAGCAGGGCGATCCAACCCACGGCGGCGTAATAGAAGGGCCCCCGGGTGTACGCCTCCGCGTTCGGTAAGGAGACGTCGGCGAAACGGAACGCGAGGCCGTGGAGGTCGTTGGTTAAGATCGCGGCGCAAAGCCCCCCTGCGGGCAGCGCCAGCAGCAGCCAATACCGGGAGGGCCTCTGCGCGTCCGATTTGCCCAGAAAAAGCGAGGTGCGGAACGTGACGAGCGGCAGCAGTATCATGGGCACGTAGTATAAATACCACATATACCGCTTTACGTCGGGAATGCCGCTGAACAGGTCGTAGCGACCGAGGCGGACCGTAAGCAGAAAAACGAACAGCAGCCCCGTGGAAAGCATGGCGCGGCGTATTTCCGGGCGAAGGATGCGCCGCTGCGTCAATACCGTCCACAGGATCGCCAGCCCCAAATAGACGGTGAAATGGGAAACGGTAAGGGGTAAAATCAGGTAAACGACGGGCCCTATAATGAAATAGCCGATCAGCAGCGCGGCCGCCGACGCGCGGTTATCCCGCCCGCGCCGAAGCGCGTTTGTTCGCGTATTCTTCTCCATGCCGCCGCCCCCTTTCCGAGTCTGCTTTTATTATATCGCGGTTGAAGGGTTATTGCAAGGTTTCAAATTTCAGTTT
>CAMVBR010000286.1 GCA_947165755.1 uncultured Clostridia bacterium | reverse complement strand
GCTTAAAGAAGGGCAAATCCCCCTCCAGCCGCCACAGCAGCGCGTTGTTCTTCCCAAGTTCGCCGTGTTCGCCCACGGCGGCGATCATGGATATCATCATGGTAAAACTCCTCAAAAACGGAACGTTGTAAAATTAGGAATGAGGAATTGGGAATGAGGAATGGATCTTATACATACCTGTTTCTATCATGCGGCTGAAAGCTTCCGCAGGAATTTCTCATTTCTCATTCCTCATTCCTCATTTATATGCAGCTTTCAAATCTGCTTACAGCTTTCCGACCTTTCCGCCCTTGCTCCCCTTTGCGCCGCCGAAGGAGCGGTCGATGTTCAGGATGTTGGTCTCGAAGGAGAACACGATGGAATCCTCCTCGCGCTTGCGCTTGAGGGCCAGCTCGATCATGCGGTCCAGCAGCGTGTGGTAGGGCACGCCCAGCGGCTCCCACAGGTAAAAGGCCAGCGACCCGGGAATGGTATTGATCTCATTCAGGTACACGGTGTCGGTTGCCTCGTCGATCATGAAATCGATACGCGAAACGCCGTTGCAGCCCAGCACCTGAAAGGCGCGCACCGCCATATTGCGAATCTCGGTACGCTTTTCATCCGAGATATCGGCAGGGATCTTGCGGGCAAGGCTTGCCATGCCCTTGCTCGCGCCGCCGGTTTTGCCGCCCTTTTTGCCGCCCCCGCCGGAGGTGTATTTATCGGCGTAGCTCAATATTTCGTCGCTCTTGGCGGGGCTTTCGCATTCCGAGGCCTCGGCGTGGCTGATATCGCCCAGCACGGAGCAGTTCACCTCTTTGAGCTGGGTGATGGCGTGCTCGCACAGAATGACGGTGGCGAATTTGAAGGCGTCCTCCACCGAGATCCTCAGCTCGGCGGCGTTGTGCGCCACGCTGATGCCAACGGAGGAGCCGAGGTTGACCGGCTTTACAATCACGGGGTAGCCGATGCGGTCCTCGCACTTTTTCACTATGGCGTCCGGGTCGGCGAAATCGGCCAGATAAAAGCGGACGCAGTCCAGCACGGGGATATCGTTATCCTTGAGCACGGTCTTCATCACGTATTTATCCATGCCCACGGCGGAGGCGGTCACGTCGCAGCCCACGAAGGGCAGGCCGAGGGTCTTCAGGTAGCCCTGCAGGGTGCCGTCCTCCACGTTGGTGCCGTGCACGATGGGAAAGGCCACGTCGATCTCGCTGATCACGCCCGCCCTGCCCTTGGCGCCGGTGCGCATCAGGAACACCTTGCCGTCGGTATTGAGCAGGGTGCAGCGCTCGCTCTTTTTGATAAGGGCGGGTATATTTTTATATTCCTCGATGCAGGAGCACTCGAAGGAGGTATAAAATTCGTTGTTTTTGGTGATATACACCGGAATGATCTCATATTTCTTCTGGTCCAGCGACGCGATGGCCTGCAGCGCCGAGATGACGCTCACCTCGTGCTCCACGCTTTTGCCGCCGAACAGTACGCAAAGTCTGATCTTCATACGGGGCCTCCTTAATAGTTATCCGGCAGATCGTTTTCGAGCAGGATGATCTTGCGCTTTTCCGAGGGCATGGCGTAGATCCTGCCCATGGCCGTCTTGAAATCCTCCTCCACGAGGATGCGGCTCTCGGGGAACCCGGCCTCGGCAAGCCCCGCGTGGATGGCGGCGGTCTGCTTCGCGCCGATGAGCGCCACGAAGTCGCAGGCTTCGGCGGCCTGTTTGCCGAATTCCTTGTTCAGGGCGTCCTCTTTTTCGCCCAGCTCCACCATGCCGGGGGTAACGAGCACACGAAGGCCGTCCATGCTCTTCAGGGTTTCCAGCGCGGCCTTGCAGCCGGCGGGGTTGGAGTTGAAGGCGTCGTCGATGATGGTGTAGGGGCCCTTATCGATGAGCTGCATGCGGTGCGGCACCGCCTCAATGCGGCGCACGTAGAGGCGCATTTCGTCAATGGGCATGCCCAGCCCGTTGGCGCAGGCGATGGCGCCGGTGATATTGATCACGATGTGTCCGCCCAGAAGCTTTGTATCAAACTGCGTCACGCTGCCGTCCGGGGCGCTCACCTTGAAGGCGGTGCCTGCGGCGGACGAAACGATATCGAAGGCGCGGTAGTCGCAGTCCTCCCGCGTGCCGTATTTGATGTAAGCGCGCTTCGGGGGATTCTCGCGGATGCGGTCGTTATCCCAGTTGACGTACAACCGGCCGTTCGCGGGCAGGGCATCCGCCAGCTCGTATTTGGTTTTGATGATGTTCTCCACCGAGCCGAAGCTCTCCAGGTGCTGATCGCCCAGCGCGGTGATGATGCCGTGCTTCGGGTGCACGATATCGCACAGCTCCTTGATATCCCCTACCCACTTGGCGCCCATCTCGCACAAAAATACCTTGTGGTAGGGCCGCAGCTCGCCGCGCACGGTTTTCACGACGCCCATGGGGGTGTTGAAGCTGGCGGGGGTAACAAGCGTATCCGTCCACGCCCGCAGAATGGTATACAGGTAGAATTTGACGCCGGTTTTGCCGTAGCTGCCCGTAATGCCCACGGTCTCCAGGTCGGGAGAGGCCTTCAGCAGCGCCTTGGCCTCCCGGGTGTAGTGGGCGTTCACCGAGAGCTCCATCGGCTTGTTGATGAGGTTGGCAATGAGGATGAGCGCCGGCACGAGGGCGTTGAGAAGCCCCATCACAAGGAAGGCGAGATGCTTTCTTTCGCCGGCGAGCAGCCAAACGGAAAGGCCGAACGCCGCCGTGAACAAAATCACGCTCGTAACGATCAGGCGCTTGACGCGGGCCGTATACACCAGCGGCTTTTTGGCGGGGCGGGGGCGGTTGGAGAAAATCAGCCCGCTCACGGCCACCCACAGCGCCAGCGCGCCGAAGGCCATGGGCTTATCGCCCTTGATGAGCCCCGTAAACGATAAAATGAACACCAGCAGCTCCGGCAGGTAATGCCGGGCGTTTTTGGCCATCCACGGCAGGTGGGTGGAAACGCGGTAGCCGTTGAGCTGGAACATGTGCAGGTTATACACCATGCTGCGGAACACCGCGTAGAAAGAGCAGAGCACGATGGCTCCGTAAAGGATCTGAAGATAATACGCCATGAAAATTCCTTTCCGCTTACAGCTTTAAGAAGGACGCTAAGATCGCGCTGTACAGCACGGGGTTATCCAAAAAGGAGAAGTGTGTGCACCCCTCCATGCGGGCCAGACCGGCATTCGGGATCAGGCGCTCCATTTTTTCGGCGTCCGAGATCGGGGTGGCGGTATCCAGCGTGCCCCAGATGAGCAGCGTTTCGTACGGTACGGTGGGCAGCAGGGGTTCCAGATCCTCGTTGACCGTATTCACAAGGATCTGCCGCATGAGGGGCGACGCGGCGCGGTAATCCGCCGAGCCCACCATGGACTGCACCTTATTCGTGAGCTTTTCGCTGTGGGAGAGCAGCTTTTTGCCGAAGCGGGCCACGCCCTCCTTGAGCTTCTGTTCGCCGCTTTTTTCGGGGCGGATGCCGGCGGAATCCACAAGGATCAGCTTTTCGATTTCAAAGGGCAGATCTTTGCGGTTCGCCATTTTTATGATCACGCGGCCGCCGAAGGAGTGCCCCAAAAGGATCACGCGCTTCAGGCCGAAATGGGATATGAACCGGATCACGAAATCCACGTAGTCGTCCACGTACCACGCGGCGGGGGGCTCGGGCGTGAGCCCCGCCCCGGGCAGATCCGGCGCGAGCACGTAATATTTTGCGCTCACCGGCACGGCGGAGGCGCGGAACAGCTCCCCGTTGGAAGCCCACCCGTGCAGCAT
>CAMVBR010000285.1 GCA_947165755.1 uncultured Clostridia bacterium | reverse complement strand
TTGCACTGCATGAGGGAATCGTAGGAGTAGTTGATGGGGCTGCGGTACTGGCAGGAGATCATCAGCAGGCGGATCGGCTCGTAGCCGTACTGCTGCGCCACGTCGCGCACCGTGAAGAAATTACCCTTGGATTTGCTCATTTTTTCGTTATCCACGGTGATGAAGCCGTTGTGCATCCAGTAGCGGGCGAAGGGCGCGCCGTTGCAGCACTCGCTTTGGGCGATCTCGTTTTCGTGGTGGGGGAAAATGAGGTCCTGCCCGCCGCAGTGGATATCGATGGTCTCGCCCAGATACCTGCGCGACATGGCGGAGCACTCGATGTGCCAGCCGGGGCGGCCGAGGCCCCACGGGGATTCCCACGCGGGCTCGCCGGGCTTGGAGCTCTTCCACAGCGCGAAATCCATGGGCTCGCGCTTGAGTTCCCCGATGTTGATGCGGGCGCCGCTCATCAGATCCTCCAGCGGCTGGTGCGAGAGCTTGCCGTACTCCTCGAACTTGGCGGGGCTGAAATACACGTCGCCCTGCACTTCGTAGGCGTAGCCCTTTTCAATGAGCGTTTCAATGATGGAAATGATCTCGCCGATGTTTTCGGTGGCCTTGGGATGCACAGTGGCAGGCCTTACGTTGAGGCCGGCGGCGTCCGTTTTATATTCGGCGATGTATTTTTCGGAGATCTCCCTGAAAGTGACGCCCTCCTGATTGGCGCGGTTGATGATCTTATCGTCGATATCCGTAAAGTTCTGCACGAAGGTCACCCGATTGCCGCGATATTCAAGATAACGGCGGAGCACGTCGAACACGCATATAGGGCGGGCGTTGCCGATGTGGATATAGTTATATACGGTGGGGCCGCAGGCGTAAATTTTATATTCGCCGGGAACAAGGGGGGTTAGCTCCTCTTTCTGTCGGGTAAGGGTATTGAAAACTCTCATGCTTTAATTTATTCGGCGGGGGTCGCTTCGGGTTTGGGCTCCGCCGTCTCCTTTCCTGTTTTGTGCTTCAGCGCTTCCAGCTCCGTACGCAGCAGATCGATCTCGCTTTGCAGGCGCTCCATTTCATGCTTCACCGGGTCGGGCACGTGCACCTGATCGAGATAATCCACGCGCACGCCGTTTTGCCGCACTACGTGGGCCGGGGAGCCGACCGCCGTGCAGTTTTCGGGGATCTCGTTGAGCACCACGCTGCCCGCGGCGATGTTGCTGTTGTCGCCGATTTTGAAGGGCCCCAGCACCTTCGCGCCGGCGCCGATCATCACGTGGTTGCCCACGGTGGGGTGGCGCTTGCCCACGTCCTTGCCCGTACCGCCCAGGGTGACGCCCTGGTAAATGGTGACGTCGTCGCCGATCTCGGCGGTTTCGCCGATCACGACGCCGGTGCCGTGGTCGATGAAGAAGCGGCGGCCGATCTTTGCGCCGGGGTGGATCTCGATGTTGGTTTTACGCGCGCTGCGCTGCGAAATATACCGCGCGAGGAAACGCATATTGTGATCGTAGAACCAGTGGGCGTGCCTGTGGGCGATCACGGCCTTCAGGCCCGGATACAGCAGCAGCACCTCCACAATGGAGGTGGCCGCCGGGTCGCGCACCTTGATGCAGGCCACGTCCTCCTGGATCTGTTTCAGATAATCGAATATAAGGTTGCTCATAAATCACTCAGTTCCGGCTGCCGGGGCCGATCACCTGACGGCCGCTTTCATCGGTTTGGATCTCGGCGGTGGATTCATCCTCGGCGGTGGTATCCTCCTGCGAGCCGTCGGACCACAGGATCACCTGAATGGTATCGCCCTGGGTGATGGACTGCCCCGCCAGCGGGAAGGTTTCGGCCACGGTATCGGGCACGTGGGTGCCGTCGTTGTATTTGGAGGCCTTTGCGCACACCAGCCCCTGCGGCGCCAATACCGAAAGCGCCTGCTCGTAGGTCATACCCGTTACGTCCGGCACAGGGAAGGTCTTTTTGCCCGAGCTTACCGTAAGAATGATCTCGGTGCCCTGCGCCACCGGGGTGCCCACGGGCACGCTTTGGTACATGATGACGCCCGCCGCATACTCGGTGCTGCTGTTTTCAGCCTTGATGATGTGCAGGAATTGGGAATAATAAGCGTCGTGGGCGATATCGTCGAAATATTTCCCCACGAAGCTGGGCACAGTCATAGTTTGCGATTGCTGCGAGGGCGCTTCGGTGGTCTCATGACTGCCGGGGCCGCCGCTGCCGAACAGGGAGCTCACGATAAGCCCCGCGCCGACAATAAACAGCACGATGATCGGCACAAGGATCAGGGTGAGCGTTTTTCTCTGTTTATCTTTTTTCTGCTGCTCCATATAGGCGTCCTGCGCCGCATCCTGCAGCGGGCGTTTCGCCGGCGTGCCGGGTACGGAGGTCACAGGGTCCACAAGGCCGCTCACGCTCTGCCCCGGAACGATCACAACGCCGGGGTTCGCGGGCCTTTGCGCCGGATACGTGGGCTGCACGCCGCCGGGCGCCACGGTAACGGGCGCGGTGCGGAGCTCGCCGCCCGGCAAAGAGAAGCGGCCGTCGGCCTTATACACGCTTGCCGAGGCGCTCACGGCGCGGGGCGAAGCGGAAAGGTTGCTTCTGAGCTGCTCCACGTTGCGGGTACGGTCCTTCGGCTCGATCTGCATGCCGTTGATGAGGGCGTTGATCACGTAGGGCGGCAGCTTTTCGGCAATGGGCGCGGGGATCATCATCTGATCGTTCTGCGCGCGCACCGGCGCCGAAATGGGCGTGGTGCCGACCAGCGCGCGGTAAAGCACGCCGGTAAAGGAATAGATATCCGTCCAGGTGCCCAAATTGCCGTCTTCGGAATAGACCTCCAGCGGCGCGTAACCGTCGTGGATATCGGAATCCAGATCGCCGTAGGCGGTGCGCACCTGCGGGATGCAGAAATCCGTGAGCTTCAGGCGGCCGTCTTCGGTAAAGATGAACGCTTCGGGGTTGATGCCCTTATGGATCACGCCGGAGGTATGCAGCGTGCCGAGGGTGGAGAGCACAGGCATAAACAGAATACGCGCCTGCTCCCAATCGAGATACCCCTGCGGGATGGAAAGCAGCCGGTCGCGCAGCGTTATTTCTTCGGATTCCGCATACACCGCGTAGCTGGTATTGCCCGCCGCGAACACGTCGGTTACGGTGATGAGCGCGGTGAGCCCCCTGAGGCGCATCAGCTTTTTCCACATATCGTTGAAGGAATCCCTGCACTCCGAAAACGCCTGCAGGCTGCCGGACGCCGGAAATACGGAGACCATATCGGGATCGCGCGCCGAGAGCGCCTGCGGGAAAAATTCACGGATCGTACAGCGGTGAAATTCTTTATTGTCGTATGCGGCGTAGGTAACGCCCTCGCCGTTCTGGCGGATCGCCTTCCCTATATAATATCTGCCGCCCACGTAGCTGCCCAGCGGAAGCAGCGGATACAGCTGTTTCGGCGTATCTGCCTTTCCGCAGTGGGGGCACACGCGATGGTCGCCCTTGAGTTCCATGCAGTGAAAACAAAACTTGGATAAATCTTCCATAAATAAACACTCCGTTGATAATGAGGTGAATATAGAGATATACATGGTATATTATATCATCGACGGTTGAAGATGTCCACTGTTTTTTTATTTATAATATATTAAAAAAATACTTTATCATTAGAAAACCGTTCCGCAGCCGTAAAAAAATTAGCACTCCGGGCTCCGGAATAACAATTTTTTTTAAAAACCTATTGACAAATCATAAAAAAAAGACTATATTAATATCAGATTAGCACTCTTGCT
>CAMVBR010000284.1 GCA_947165755.1 uncultured Clostridia bacterium | reverse complement strand
GCAGGGGGACGTGGGCAGCGGCAAAACCGCCGTGGCGGCGGCGCTGGTTTACTGCACCGCGAAATCGGGCCTGCAAAGCGCCCTGATGGCCCCCACCGAGGTATTGGCACGGCAGCACTTCTCTACCTTCAACCGCTTTTTTGAGGGCACGGGTATCACCGTGGCCGTGCTCACCGGCAGTACGAGGGCCGCCGAACGCAGAAAAACCCTGGCCGCGCTGGCAGCCGGGGAGATCGACCTGCTCATCGGCACCCACGCCGTGATCACCGATACCGTGGAATTTCAAAACCTCGCCCTGTGCATCACCGACGAGCAGCACCGCTTCGGCGTGACCCAGCGTGCCACCCTGAGCGGCAAGGGCAAAAACCCCCACGTGCTTGTGATGAGCGCAACCCCGATCCCCCGCACCCTTTCTCTGATCATCTACGGCGACCTCGCCATTTCGGTGCTGGACGAGAAGCCCGCCGGCAGGCAGGAGATCGATACCTACGCGGTGCCATCCTCCTTTCACCCCCGCATTCACGCCTTTATCAAAAAGCAGCTCGACGCGGGGCGGCAGGCCTATATCGTTTGCCCGCTGGTGGAGGAGAAGGACAGGGAGGAGGACGACGAGGCGCTCAAAAGCAAGCGCGTTTCCGCCCGGGAATACATGGAGACCCTTTCCACGGGGATTTTCAAGGACTACCCCACCGCCCTGCTGCACGGCAAATTAAAGCCCAAAGAGAAGGATGCCGTGATGGCGGATTTTGCCGCGGGCAACACGAAGCTGCTGATCTGCACCACGGTGATCGAGGTGGGCATCGACGTGCCCAACGCCAACCTGATCGTGATCGAGAACGCCGAATGCTTCGGGCTTTCGCAGCTGCACCAGCTCAGGGGCCGCACCGGCCGCGGCAGCGCGAAATCGTACTGCATCCTCATCAGCGACGCCGAGGGCGACGCAGCGAAGCAGCGCTTTGATATCATGACACAAACCAACGACGGCTTCAGGATCGCCGAGAAGGATCTGGAGCTGCGCGGCCCCGGCGACTTTTTCGGCGCGCGCCAGAGCGGCCTGCCCACCCTGCGCATTGCCGACCTGATGACCGACACCCGCGTGATGTACGCCGCCGGGCGGGACGCGAAACGGATATTGGAAACAGACCCTTCCCTCTCCGCTCCCGAACACGCGGGGCTGAAAAAGAGCGTGGAAAGGCTGTTTGCGGATATTTCCTGAAAAGTGGAACAAATGGTCTCTGCCTTTCTACGGGAATCGACAAAATTACAGGCGGGATTTTGTAGCAATCACCGAAATTATTACAAAAATGAAATAATTTTCAAGAAAGTCTTTTCTTTTCCCGGCAATGGTGGTATACTGATTTAGCTTAAAGGTATTTTTGCGTCCATTTTCGCAATACTACCTTTGCGCTTTATTTTTGTTTTTCCTCTTTGTATATAGAATTTGAGAAGATAAGGAAGTGCCCTTGTGGAAAAATTCGTAATTAAGGGCTCTAAGGCTCTGCGGGGCGAAATAGAGATCAGCGGCGCAAAAAACGCGGCCGTTGCCATTCTGCCCGCAACTTTGCTTGCCAAAGGCGTTTTCAACATTGAGAACGTTCCGGATATAAGAGATATCTCCTCCATGCTTGAAATACTGGAAGGCATGGGGGCTGAGGTTACTTATACCAACCGCTCCACGGTGCGCATCGATACGCGCAACATCAATTCCAAAGCGGTGCCTTACGAGCTTACCAAGAATCTTCGCGCGTCCTATTACCTGCTGGGCGCGCTGCTCGGCATGTATAACCACGCAAAAGTCGCCATGCCCGGCGGCTGCAATTTCGGCGGCGTTCGCCCCATCGACCTGCACCTGAAGGGCTTTTCGGCGCTGGGCGCGGTGATCTCCACCGACGGCGGCATGATCAAGGCCAAGGCCGCCAAGCTGATGGGCAATTCCATCTATTTCGATAAGGTTTCGGTGGGCGCCACCATCAACGTGATGCTGGCCGCCGTGCGCGCCAGAGGCATCACCGTGATCGAAAATGCTGCCAGAGAGCCCCACATTGTGGACGTGGCAAACTTTTTGAACCTGATGGGCGCCGACGTGAAGGGCGCGGGCACCGACGTGATCAAGATCCGCGGCGTTTCCGAGCTGCACGCCTGCGATTACTCCATTATTCCCGATCAGATCGAGGCCGGCACTTATATGGTGGCCGCTGCCGCCACCAAGGGCGATCTGCTGATCAAAAACGTGATCCCGAAGCATTTGGAGCCCATTACCGCCAAGCTCAGAGAGTGCGGCGCCATGGTGGAGGAATTTGACGATTCCATTCGCGTTTACGCCACCGGCCGCCTGCACGGCTGCAACGTGAAGACCATGCCGCATCCCGGCTTTCCCACCGATATGCAGCCCCAGTTCACCGTGCTGCTCTCTTTGTGCGAGGGCATCAGCATCGTGACCGACAGCGTGTGGGACAACCGCTTCCGTTACGTGGACCAGCTCACCCGCATGGGCGCGCAGATCCAGATCGAAGGCAAAGCCGCCATCGTCCAGGGCAGCGCGGCGCTGAAGGGCGCGCCTGTGAAAGCGGACGATTTGCGGGCAGGTGCGGCGATGATCATTGCAGGCCTGTGCGCCAAGGGCACTACCGAGATCGAGGATATCATCCACATCGACCGCGGCTACGAGGACGTGGTGAAAAAGCTCACCGCCGTGGGCGCCTCCATCGCCCGCATGGAATTCCCCGACCCCGTAAAGCTGGCAAACAAACGCGCATAACAAAACACCGAGCGCTCTGCGGAGCGCTCTTTTTGATTCGGAGATGATTTTATGAGCAAGCTGCTGATTGCGACCGACTTCGACGGCACCTTCATCCGGGGCGGAAAGATCGACCCGGCGGATCTCGAGGCGATCGCCGCGTGGCGGCGCGCCGGCCGCCTGTTCGGTTTTGTGACCGGGCGCGGCACGGATTTTTTCGATACCGCCCGCGAATACGGCGTGGCGGCGGATTACTTTTTATTATATAACGGCGCCATGCTCGCTTTGCCGGACAGGACGGTGTGCAAAGAATACCTGATCCCGCGCGGCGTTTTCGCCCGTTTGGAGGCGCATTTTCGCGCATTGCCGGACGTTTACTGGTTCAACGAGGCGGGCGACGCGCCCTTCTACCATCAGTATTACGCCACCATGGAAACGCCGGAACGGGCATTGCAGGCGGCGGAGCGCGTAAACCGGCTGTTCGGGGAATACGTGACCGCTTACGTAAACGGCCCCCACGTCAACGTCGGCAAAAAGGGCAGCGGCAAGGCACAGGGCGTATTTGACGCGCTTGCATATTTTCATCTGCCGCGGGACGCCGCAGCGGTATTCGGCGACGATTTCAACGATATGGAGATGCTGCGCGTTCACGGCGGCTGGGCCGTGGCCACCGCCCGCCCCGAGGTGCTCGCCATGGCACCCCACGTTTGCGAAAGCGTAGGCAAAGCGGCGAAAGAATTAATGATAAACGATACTTTCGACTGATATATTAAAATCAAAACGCGCAGCGTTTTCCTTAAGTAGACGCTGATTAATTATAGTGCGTGTATTGCGCCGTCAGATTTTTCGGCAGATTGTATAAAGCCGCCGCAGGCATACTGACGTATGACAAGGTGGATTTGTGCAAGATGCCGGGAAATATGCAAGCAAGACGCGTGCTAAGGCGTCAGCCGGTAATTAATCAGTGGCTACTTAAAGGCTGAAAGGAGACTGCAACATGCGTAATTACGACGGCTACATGGGAAAGGTGCTGTTCGTGGATCTCA
>CAMVBR010000283.1 GCA_947165755.1 uncultured Clostridia bacterium | reverse complement strand
GGTTCGCGAACAAAAGCTGCCCCGGGGATTGGCTGTATAGCCGCCTGGGAGAACTTGCTACGAAAGTGACTGCACTGCTGCAGGCGGATAAAAAGGCCTCCGGTCTTTATCGCGTGCGCAAAACGTGGGAAGACGCGAAAACGCAGAAAGGCGCTTTCAGAGACCTTGCCAACGCGAAAGCCTATGCCGACAGCACCCCCGGCTACCGTGTATTCGACGAAGACGGAAAGATTGTATACACCCCTCAGAGGATCTATACCGTGGTGCACGGCGATACGCTCTGGGGGATCGCAAAAACGCAGCTCGGAAACGGCGCCCGCTATCCCGAGATCGTGAAACTCAACGCGCTGAAAACCAATGTGCTGTATACCGGACAGAAGCTGAAGCTGCCGGGATAATAACCTGCTGAAACAGAAGATGCCCATTGTGGACGGTTCGCCGCCTGCGGTGGGCTTTTTTTATTTGCCATATTGTTGATTTATCTGTATTTTTTCGATATAATATTTATCAATAATCGGGATTCGCGGAGACAACAATAATACGCATTCCACAAGTATAGTATATACGCATCGATTGGAGTGACAACAAATGCTGACAAAGATAAAACTTCTCATCAGTATTCTCCTGTGCTTGCTTACCGGAGGAAGCTTCTTTTCTGATCTCGGCCAATTCATGAAAGCGGGGAATGTTAATATGCTCGAACATCGGGAAACCAAATCTTTTTCGACGGCATTTACCGAGGTGCGTCCCTACACCGGCGCAGACGACTGGACCGACGGCTTTGTGACCGGTAACGGCGAAAACGGCGCCGTCGTAGCAGGTGCTCCGTATAACGATACCCTGATTGCACAGAATATCCATTTTCTGATGCCCTCCGCCGACCCGCGATTTACGCCGGACGAGTTGTTGGGACAGCTGGAGACCGCACGCCAGAAGGTGATTGGCTTTGACGACACCTGGGATGTCGACGGCAGACAGTCCACATATTTTTACGCATTTCACCCCGGCGCGGTCTTCCGTCTGACGCAGAAAACACGCAGTTACAGTAATTACATCCGCTGGATGGACTTTGAGACCGCGGAAATCGGTGTGCGGTATTCAGACGCCTGCGGGCAGTGGGAAAGGCTTACATTTACGTCGCGCATTGATAACGTTACGGTCACAAAAATCGCAAAATCCAGCAAAGGGAACAAAGTGGACCTGACCATCTCCATTGACGACTGCTGGTCATTGCGCGGTTTCGGAAACGGCGACGAGAAGAACATGCGCTACAAAAAGCTGGTTGACGACAGTGCCGACTATATTGCGCTGATCTCTCATTATCCGTCCTATGAAGGCAGTGAACTAAAGGATGGCGGTTACTGCTCGCTGACGAGGGTGATCGCTGTGGGCGGAGAGAAGCGTCGCATTGTGCTTGATCCGTCGAACGATTCCGAAAACGTGGCCGAAGAACCCAACCCCGCCATACGGATCACCGGGGCTGAAGCCGTGTATCTTATCACCAAATCCGACCGTACCTTCAATATGGGCGCCATGGAGGATTTCGCCGACGCAAGCCGCTATGCGCTGCTCGACGTGCTGCTCGAGGATACGGCGGCGGTCGAGAAAAAATACAGCGAAAACGGCGTTTTCGATTACGGAAAAGCGCTCCAGCCCCACGCCGCGCTGCAGTCGTCCATGTTCAACACGGTCCGCTTCGATCTCGGAGAAAGCCCCGAACAGGACGTGCCGAACGAACATCTGATCCGTCTGCAGCAGAAAAGCAAAACCCTGCTCCCCGCGCTGGTAGAACGCGCATATAACCAGGGCAGATATATACAACTCTGCTGCGCGGGAACGACTGCGCCGCGCCTGTACGGGATGTGGACCGGTGAATGGAACCCCGGCTGGCGCAGCATCTATACGATGGACGCAAACGTCAACCTGCAGTCCTCCGGTATGAACACGGGCAATATGCCGCTGGCCGGCGAAAGCTATATCAGGTTTATTTTGAAGCAGATTCCCGACTGGGAGGATAACGCTGCCAAGACCTACGGTATGACAAACGCCATCCAGGTGCCGGTGAACACGGACGGGGATCGTGCGATGATGGTGGAATACAGCCGATGGTACCCCTTCCAATACTGGAACGCAGGCGCCTCCTGGATGCTGCAGCCGATTTTTGAATACTGGCAGTGCTTCGGGAATACGACGATCGACTATGAAGGCGAAAAGCTCGATCTGGAACGGGATATCCTTCTGCCGCTGCTGACCAAACAGGCAAATTTCTGGGAACAGCTCTGCACGCCGGAGTATTTTACGGACAAGGACGGCAATGCACGGTATGAGGCAGGGAAAACGACACTGAACGAGGGTGAGAAATATCTGATTATTCCTTCTTACTCGCCCGAAAACTGGCCGACGGGAAGGTACACTTCAACCATTACCGCAAATGCCACCATGGACATTTCCGCTGCCCGCGACGGTCTCAGAATGACTATCGAAATTGAGAAAGCGGTGCAAGCCGAGGGGTATGAGGACAGAATCGCGAAATGGGAGGCTCTGACGTCTCTTCTGCCCGACTATCAGTTTGACGAGACCGGGGCACTGTGCGAATGGGCGATGAAGGAGTATTCCGAAAACAACAAGCACCGCCACATCAGCCATCTGTACGCCGCCTGGCCCGCCTTCGAAACGCAAAACGATCCGATTTTGACGGCTGCCGTCAATCAGGCGATCGAGAACCGCAACCGTGAAAATGAGGGCGAGGACGATACCGCCTCCCACGGATGGGTGCATAAGGCCCTGGTAGCGGCAAGGCTCAAGAATGCGGACTCCGCTTATCACGCGTTATATATGCTGATGGCGGACAGAATCTACTATACCTCTCTGATGACCGATCACTATACGCACGGCGGCTGGGGCGTTTTCTGTACCGATACTGCCATCGGCACCGTCGGCGTCCTGGACGAGATGCTGCTCTATTCCAATACCGGCATTATTCAGGTGCTGCCCGCCCTGCCAGAGGAATGGGTAAGCGGTTCTCTCACAGGGCTTCGAGCCAGAACAAACGCCCGAGTGGATATCGGGTGGACAGAAGAAACGGTCACCGTAACGGTCACAAGCGATGCGGCGCAGACTATACGCGTCGGTGTTTACGGCGGGGAGGAACAGATTCTGACCTTCCGTGCCGGAGAAACGAAAACAGTCGCTCTGACAAGGAAGGGAAAATAAACGCCGCCTTGCATGTATTCAGGCGACCTGAAGTGTTTGTATGACAAAGATGGACAAAAATACAGCAGATAAAAAGATTTTTGGAGGTTCAAATGAAAGTGTTAATAATCAATGGCAGTCCGAGGAAGGCCGGTAACACAGATATCGCTCTGAGAGAGATGGAAACAACGTTCGCAGCGGAAGGGATCGAAACCGAGACCGTGCAGATCGGTAACAGGGATATCCGCGGCTGTATTGCCTGCGAGACTTGCTTTCAGACGGGCAAGTGCGTGTTTAACGATATCGTAAACGACCTTGCGCCGAAATTTGAAGCCGCCGACGGGTTGGTGATCGCCTCCCCGGTTTACTATGCTTCCGCAAACGCGACGCTGATTGCCTGCCTTGACAGGCTCTTCTTCAGTACGCATTTTGATAAAACGATGAAGGTGGGGGCAAGCGTCGTCGTCGCCCGTCGCGGCGGATGCTCCGCGACCTTCGATGAGCTCAACAAGTATTTTACCATGACCAACATGCCGGTCGTATCCAGCCAGTATTGGAACAGCGTTCACGGAAGAGAAAAAGGTGAAGCCGAACAGGATACGGA
>CAMVBR010000282.1 GCA_947165755.1 uncultured Clostridia bacterium | reverse complement strand
CATTGTCTAACTTTTGGGGTGCATTTCAGAGCTGATTGGGTTACTCTTTTGCGTATAACAACACCGAAGGGGCTGTTCCGTCATACGCCGGGAACGTAACGCGTATGATCTCGTTCATGGACGTGGGCACATTTTTGCCCACGTAATCCGCTTTTATCGGCAGCTCTCTGTGTCCTCTGTCCACCAGCGCCGCGAAGCGGATGGCCTTCGGTCTGCCCAAAGAAAACAACGCGTCTATAGCAGCGCGAACCGTGCGGCCCGTAAAGATCACGTCGTCCGTAAGTATTACGGTTTTATCTGTAATATCAAAAGGTATCTCCGTTTTGTTGAGCGTGGGATCCGGTTTTGCCTCGGAGAGATCGTCCCGATAAAACGTGATATCGAGGGCGCCCACCGGCACGTCGATATTTTCGTTGATCGAAATATTTCTGCAGATCTCTTTGGCAATGCAAACGCCCCTGCGGCGTATGCCCACAATACACAGATCTTTTGCGCCCCGGTTAGTTTCGATCACTTCAAACGAGATCCGTTTCAACGCCCGGTTTACGGCGGCGCTGTCCATCAGCGTTGCTTTCAGCGTCATGGCGTCTCCTTTATCACAGCATGAATACGCCGGATTCCAATACGGCAAACTCATAGCTGCCTACCCGCAGGTATTTGAAGACGGGTTCGTCAAACTCTTTGTATTCGTCCACGGTGAAATCACTGAGCCGAACGCGCTTGATCTTTCGCATGTCTTTGCAGCTCACGTAGAGGTAGCCGTCGTATTCTTCAACGGCCACGGGGTTTACGAAGGTTGTGGAGTTATCCCCGCCGATGCGCATCACCACGCGATTCTGCAGAAGGGAATATTTTACGATCAGGTTTTTGGAAGGTACGGTGCTCCATATAAAATTGTTATCCACCGCCACGTCTCTGGCCGGGGCGCCGTTGTACATCAGATCCCCGGTGCGAACCAGATTACCGGCGTCGTCGAAAATGCCCATTTCGCCGGTGGAGTAAATAATGAAGGTGTTTCCGTTCCACAGCTTTGCCGTATCGCAGGATACATAATCGCCCAGCTGTTTTGCTATGGGGGTGTAAGCCGCCCCGAATTTTGTAAGCAGATAGGCGTTTTTGGTTACGGAAGCGATGGATTTGGTCGCAATATCAAAACTGTAAAAAGATACCTTTACAGAGCCGTTATCAAGGTTTTCTTTCAGTACGAATAAGATCCCCGACGGAAAGGAGAGCAAGTCCACAATGTCGAGGCTTACGATTTTCAGCATGCGGTCACCTGATTTCAGTGTTTTTTATTTTATAGGAGAGCGTCATCAGAGAATCGCTCATATGTACGTTCTCAACATTTGCTCCCGGGTATTTGGTGTGAATATCGTAATGAGAAAAATTCCAGAAGCTGTCTACGCCAAGCAGGATCAGCTCATCCACGATGGCGGGCGCCTGCGCCTGCGGCAGGCACAGAATCGCCATCTCGGGCCGGTGCACAGAGCAGAACGGGGTAAGGTCGTTATCGGTTAAAATCGGTATGCCTTTGATCTTCATGCCGCAGAAGGCAGTGTCGCTGTCGAAAATGCCGATCAGCTGAAAGCCCATTTCTTCAAAACGCATCTGCGCTGCAACGGCTCTGCCCAGATTTCCGGCGCCGATCAGAATGGCTTTTTTTGGGGTGTTCAGCCCCAGGATGCGGGCCATTTCATTTTTCAGCTGTTCCACATTATATCCATAGCCCTGCTGCCCGAAACCGCCGAAGCAGTTGAAATCCTGCCTGATCTGGGACGCTGTGAGCCCCATGCGTTTTGAAAGCTCGTTTGAAGAAATGCGTACCGTACCCGTATTCTGCAGCTCGCACAAAAAACGGTAATACCGGGGCAGCCGGCCGATCACGGAAGCGGATATTTCATTTGCGGTTTTCATTTTGCGCCGATCATCGCATGAAGCGTGCGTTTCACAAATTCGCCGAATTCTGCGCAGGTGCAGCCGTCGCTGCGGCCGGTGATCTTGTATTCGTCGCTTGCCATGCAGATATCCAGCGCTTCATCCAGCGCTTTACTCTCGTTTACATAACCGATATGAGAAAGCAGCATGGCGGAGGCGCGCAGCATGGAGCAGGGATCCGCATACTGCCCGCGGCCTTCTTCTATCATTCTGGGGGCGGAACCGTGAATGGCTTCAAACATGGCGTATTTTTTGCCGATGTTGGCGCTGCCGGCGGTGCCGACGCCGCCCTGGAATTCGGCAGCTTCATCTGTGATGATATCGCCGTAGAGGTTGGGCAGTACAAACACCTTGAAATCTCTGCGGCGTTTGGGATCGATCAGCTTTGCGGTGGTGATATCGATATACCATTCGTCTGTGGTGATTTCGGGGTATTCTTTGCCGATTTCTTTGCACAGATTCAGGAATTTACCGTCGGTGGTTTTGATCACGTTTGCCTTTTGGATGATGGATACACGGTCTTTTCCGTTTGCGCGGGCGTAGTTGTAAGCCAAACGGGCAATACGCTGGCTGCCCTCTGTGGTTGTTACCACAAAATCAAACGCCAGTTCATCCGTTACGTTTACGCCGTCGCTCCCCACCGCGTAGGCGCCTTCGGTATTTTCACGGAAGAAGGTCCAATCGATGCCCTCTTCGGGGATGCGCACGGGGCGGACGTTTGCAAACAGATCCAGCGCTTTGCGCATGGCAACGTTGGCGCTTTCAATATTGGGACGGCCGTCGCCTGCCTGCGGCGTGGTGGTGGGGCCTTTTAAGATAACGTCGCACTGCTTCAGCTCGGCAAGAACGTCGTCCGGAATGGCTTTCATATGCGCGATACGGTTTTCGATGGTAAGGCCGTCGATGGTTTTGAACTCGATTTTTCCCGCGGCCACTTCATCCTTCAGCAGATATGCCAGCACGTCCGCCGATTGCTTTGTGATGATGGGGCCGATGCCGTCGCCGCCGCATACGCCGATCACGATTTTATCAAGTTTTGTGTAATCGGTAAAATCCCCCTGAGATTTGATGTTTTCGTTCCTTTCAAGCTGACGGGCAAGCAGGGCTTTGAAATGCTCTGCCGCCGCTTCGATCTGTTTTTCGTACACTTTTATTATCCTCCGTTTGTAAACGATTATTTTATTTGTTTTGGGCCGTATAATTCAGTTTGCCGCCTGCCAGAAGAATGCCGATCTCGCGCTCCGAGAAATCGGTGTGCAGCAGGATCTCTTTCCCGGTGGTTTTGTTGACCAGCTTCGCTTGCGCGCCGGTGGAAACAGCTTGTTTGATATCACAAAGAACGATCTCGTCGCCATGCGCAATGCCGTCGTAATCTGCGGGATCCGTAAAAGTGAGCGGCAGAATGCCGGAATTGATCAGGTTTGCCTTGTGCATTCTTGCAAAGGAAACCGCGATCACGGCCTTTACGCCCAGATACAGCGGTACCAGCGCCGCGTGCTCACGGGAGGAGCCCTGACCGTAATTGGCGCCGCCCACGATCATACCGCCGCCCGCCTGTTTGGCGCGCTCCGGGAAGGTTTTATCGCACACGCCGAAGCAGAATTGGCTGAGGTACGGCACGTTGGAGCGGTAGGGAAGGATCTTTGCGCCTGCTGGCATGATATGGTCGGTTGTGATATTATCGCCCACCTTTAGCAAAACTTCACCTGAGAGATCGTTTTCAAGCGGTTTGCCCGTAGGTACGGCTTTGATGTTCGGGCCGTAAAGGATCTCTCTGTTTTTCGCGTCTTCGGGACTGTCGGGAAGCAGCACCATATTATCGTTGATCATAAAGTGATCGGGCATACGGATCTCGGGCATTGCGCCG
>CAMVBR010000281.1 GCA_947165755.1 uncultured Clostridia bacterium | reverse complement strand
CGCCGATATCGCGGATCAGATCGCGCCTGCAGCAGGCCTCGCCCGGCGCGATGCCCGTGATTCTGGAGTAAGCCGCGTTCGGGGCGATCAGGAACCGCGTACCCTGCATCACGGTAATGATATAGTAGCCGCAGCCGATCTCGTGCAGGGTGCGGGCGAGCTTTTCCGTATCGAAGGAATCGCCCTGCTCGTTCCATTCCGCCGCCATTGTGCGGATCTCCGCCGGATCGGCGCCCCGCCAATCCGTATACCCTTTTTCGCTGCGGTACAGATAGTGGTTGAAGATCCCCCACTTTTTTTGCATCATTCTGTCTTGTGCGTTCATAAAAACACCTCCGCTGTTATTGTTCTGCCGCCCGCCACGTTTTTCCGGTGAAAACGCCGGTGGCGGCGTGCAGCATAATATCGGGATCGCCTTCGGTTCTGCCCTCCACGGAAAAATAGAACAGCCGCGCCTCGGGCGGGATGCGCACGAACGCTTTGCCGCCGGAAGCCCGCGTCCGCGCGCAGCTCCACAGCTCGCGCAGATATTTACCGTCATAGATCAGATCTTCCGTTTTGTAGTAAACACACGCGTCGGCGCGTTTCACGTCCGACGGCAGCGAGAAGCGCAGCGCAGCGCCGTCCCCCTCGGCGGCAAGCGATACGATTTTGATATTCCGCGTACCGCCGCCCGATCGTTCTTCGGCAAAGCGCAGCAGCTCCGGAACAGCCGCGCCCTCGGTTTGCCCGTGGGTGAAGCCGGGCAGCAGCGTTAACGCGCCGTTGGGCAGCGCGGCGGCATAGGCGGTGGAGGCGTTCGCGTCAAAAAACGGATCGCCGTCGCCGTTGAAGAAATGCACCGGTGTTTCCACTTCTGCAGACAACAGCTTCGCGTCCCACACGTCCGTTATCCCCGGGCCGCGGAAGCACGCTCCCCAGGGCGTTTTCGAGACGTCCATAAAACCGCCGATGTAAACCGGGGCCGCAAAGGCAAAACGACGGTCGTAGCAAACGGCAACGCTCAGGGCAAAGCCGCCCCAGGAGATCCCCGTAGCGCCGATTTTTTCACGGATCACGCGCCGGTCCGCCCGCAGGAGATTGTGCGCAAGGATCACGTCCGCCACGTAATAGGTAAACCCCTGCTCCATGAACGGTTTATCCTCAAAAGAAAAACCGCCCGGCGGGATATGGGCATCGGGATCCGGCTTCCAGAAATCAAGCGAGGGCTCGTACGTATGATCGGGGCCGGCGTAGGTCTGGCCGAAGCCGTCAAAGGAAAGGGCGGCAAAGCCGTGATCCACCCAATACCGCACCCATTCGGCATAGGCGTGGCCCCCGCCGCCGTGCACCAGCACCATACCGGGCACGGGCGACGACGCCGCGGCGGTTTCGGGGAAGCCGATATAGGCGAACACGCCGTTCTCTTTTTCTTGGTAGGATAAGCCGGAAAAACGCAGCGCACGGATGCGCCCGTCAGACGGGAAAGGATCCCGTTCGGGGCAGAAGCGCACCGCCGGTACCGCTGCGCACACCCGCGCAAACAGTGCCTTCAAGGCATCCGTTTTTTCGTTTGCGCCCGGGGCGGAAAACTCGGAAACGTACAGCTTTTTCATATTGATACTCATTTTGTTGCAGGGGATCGATCCAGATCGAAGCGGAACTCTCCGTTGAGGCATTCGCCGTTCGTTTCAACGATAACGTATACGGTACCGGCCTCTACGTATCCCCCGTGGGAATCTATTTCGTCGCCGCCGCTGACGGAGAACAATTTTTGCTTTGTACCGTAGAAATCGTAATAGATCTCTGCGCTTCCGGATTCGAGCTTTGCCGAAAACCCGATATCGCCTTCCCCGCCGCTTTTCAGCTTGAAAACCATGCGGCCGTCAAAGGAATAAAAATTCATAAACGCGGAAGCGGATTCGTTCGAGTGCACGAACGCAACCGCCTTATAGCTTGACGAATACTTACCGCAGCCCGCCAACGACAGCAGCAATATAAGCGCAACAAGAAATAACCCCGCTTTTTTCATAAATGCTCACCCACCTGAAAATCAAAAATAATGGGACGATTCCCGGATTGGCAATTTTGTTTACAACCGTTTTCCGGAATCGTTATTATTATACAGGGATTCCGCAAAGAACGCAATATGATAAACAGAATGCAAAAACGTTACAATCCCATATTGATTGTTTTTGAAAAATATGTCATAATAAAATCAATATCCGAAAGGAGGATCCTTATGAAATCTTTGAAAAAAGCCTTATCATTCCTGCTGTGCGCCGCGCTGCTGGTGGGCTGCGGCCTCGTTCCAGCGCTTGCGGAGGGCGCGGACGCCGGAACGCCGGTTCCCGCCGCCGAGGGCTCGTTTTCTTTTTTGAACTTCAACGTGGCGGGGCTGCCCTCGCTGACGGCTTCCTCCGAAAAAGCGGCGCGGCAGAAGCTGCTGGGCCAAAAGGTGGGCGCGGACGGTTACGATATCGTTGCCGTGCAGGAGGATTTCGGCTATGACGGCGATTTTGCCGCCGGCCTCGGCATGCCCTTCCGTTCCTACGGCCCCCAAAGCGCCGCCTTCGGCGACGGCCTCAACGTATTCTCCAAAACGGCCGTATACAACGTGGCGCGGGAAGGCTGGAACAAAAAAGGCGGCATGCTGTGGGAGGGTGATATCGTCTCACAGAAGGGCGTGATGCTGGCCGTGGTGGAGCTGGCGCCCGGTGTGTACGTGGACGTATATAACCTCCATGCGGACGCCTACGGCGGACAGGAATCCATCGACGCCCGTTACGACAACTTCAGGCAGACCATGGACTTTATCAACGCCCACAGCAAGGAGCACCCGGTGATCGTTACCGGCGACTTCAACGAGGCGTTCCATTTCGGCGCCGAAGGCAGATACTTTTACAGCGTTTTCGTGGAGCAGCTCGGCTTTGCCGACGTGTGGGCAGAGCTGGCCAACGGCGGCAGCTATACCGATTTTTCCGCATGGTCCGGAGATTACTGGGGCCGTTGGGACAGCGTGGAGTGCATCCTCTACCGCAGCAGCGATACCGTGACCCTTACCCCCACCTCCCACCGATATGTCAATTACACGGACGACGCGGGGAACGCCATCTCGGACCACTACGCGGCCGCGGCCACCTTTACCTACGCCGCTTCGGCGCTCGCTTCCGCCGAGGGGCTCAATGCCGCAAAAGAGGAACAGCCCGACGTGATCAGAATGGTGAAGATCGTATTTGAAGATTTAAGATATATCTTCTCTCACTTTGACGAGGTGACCACCTTGCTCAAATACATGAACGATATGGAGTACCTCTATACCCATTATTCCAGATAACCCTTATTCATCAATGAATTTACCGGGACCGTAAGGCCCCGGTTTTTTATCGGCCAAACGGTTGGGAAATCCACAAAAAAACGCCGTCTGAAAAAGAAAACCGCCAACGGAATGTGAGCGGCGGAGAAAACAAATCTGATTCTCTTTTGGTGATTAAGAAAACGCTCCGGGGGGCATTTTCAGCTTCGACCACAGCGGCTGTGCCGCGGGCAGCAAGCGCAAAACTGATCCGAAGGCCGACGGCTCGCCGGGCTTTACCTCACGTCAAACGCAAACAGCGCCGCCGCGGGATCGCCGCCCCACGTGGCCCGCAGCGTCAGAGAGACGCTTACGAGAGGCGCGTCAGGCAGCGGGATATTGACGCAGCCAAGCACGTTTTCCTTCGTTTCGGCCACGGTGATCCGCTCGCCCGCCTCCGTTACCGCAGTAAGCGCATAGCTTTTTACCAGTGTGGTCGGCAGATGGGTGGAAGGGCTGTCCGGCGTGCGGTTGG
>CAMVBR010000280.1 GCA_947165755.1 uncultured Clostridia bacterium | reverse complement strand
CGCCGTACCGCCTGCCGCGTCGCAATAGTAACACAGCGCGATAAATTATAATTTGCCCTTTCCGCACTTTTCTCAAGCCTTCTCTTTTTTTCTTATCCGTCCGCGCCGGAAATGATTTTTTCGTTGAAAACGCCTTGACCGCATTTTAATTCAATGGTATAATAAATAAAATTATCTCAGAGTAATGAAAAGCGGGTGATAAAATGCCTTCTGAGATCATGGAAAAAGTGCTTGCCGCCGAGGCCGTCTGCGACGAGAAAAAGGCAAAGGCGAAGGCGGAAGCAAACGAGCTTCTTGCCCAGGCGGAAAAGAAAGCCGCCTCTATGCGCAAAGAAGCCGAGGCCTTTGCAAAGGCGAAATCGGCGGAGATCATCAAGGCCGCCGAGGCCGCAGCGCAAAAGAAATTGCAGGAGGGCGCCGCCGAGAGCGAAAAGCAGACCGGCGCGCTGAAAGATGCCTCCCGTAAAAACACGGCGGAAGCCGTGCGGCAGACAGCGTTATATCTGCTGGAACTGTCGTAAAGGGGGTGTAAACGTTTGGCAAAGCTTAAGGTAATGAGTGTTGAGCTGATTGCCCCGATAACGCAAAAAGAAGCCATACTTGATTATCTGCAGAAAAAGGGAACCATGGAGGTTTCCGCCGTCGCCGAGGAGCATACCTCCCCGCAGGACCATTCGCAGGATTGCGCCGAAACGGACGCCGACGCGCTCACGCTGCAAAACGCGCTGAACGTGCTGGACGCCGCCGCGCCGGAGAAGAAACCCCTTACCGCCATGCTGGAGCCCCGCATTGCGCTTTCGGAAGCGGAATTTGCCGAAAAAACGGCAAAGCTGCCCCAGATCCTTGCGCTGGCAAACAGCGTGCTTGCCCTGAAGCGGGAGGCGGAAGAAACCAAAGAGGAGATCACACGCCTGCAGGTGGAAAACGATACGCTGCAGCCCTGGGCGGACGCGGATTTCCCGGTGCGCTCCGGCACCACCGGCCGGGTGAGCTACCTGCTGGGCAGCGTGCGCAAAGCCGCCACCCGTGAGGAGGTGCTGGACGTGATCGCCGCGGCCTTCCCCGACATCGACAGCGTAGACGTGGAAATCTACCATACGTTTGAGGAGCAAACCACGTTTGCCGCCTTCTGTATGGATGAGGACGCCCCCGAGGTGGAGCAGGCGCTCAGGGAATACGGCTTTGTATTCGCGCCGGACTGCGCTTCCTCTTCTCCGGAGAAAAAGATAAGTGAGAATCAGGCGAAGATCAGCGAAAGCGAAGCCCGCCTCGGCGAGATCTCAAAGCAGATCGAAGCGGCCGCCGCAAAGCGTGAAGATCTGCGGTTCGGGCTGGATGCGCTTTCCGCACGGAAAGACCTGCTGCTGGCTTCCGAAAAAACGGGGCAGACGACGCGTGTGTTCCTGCTGCGGGGCTACGCCGCCGAAAAAGACGCCGCCCGCATCAAAAAGCAGTCGGAGGCAAAATTCGACGCCGCCGTGGAGGTGCGCGAACCGGCGGAGGACGAGGACGTGCCCGTGATACTGAAAAACAACGGGTTCGCTTCTCCTCTGGAAAACATAACGGGCATGTATTCTCTGCCCGGCAATGCGGATATCGACCCCACCGGCAGTATGGCGTTCTTCTATTACCTGTTTTTCGGCATGATGCTCTCCGACGCGGGCTACGGCCTGCTGATCGCGCTGGCAACCGGCGCCGTGCTGCTGTTTAAGCGCAACATGGAGCGCAAAATGCGCAACAGCGTAAAAATGTATTTCTTCTGCGGTGTTTCCACTGTGTTCTGGGGCGCCATGTACGGCAGCTGGTTCGGCGACGCGCCGCAGGTGATCATGCGGGAGTTCTTCCATAAAGAGATCGGCCCGCTCTACATCTGGACGGACGCGGTCACCGATACGATGAACGTGCTGATCATGTGCTTCATCCTCGGCCTCGCCCATCTGTTCTGGGGCGTGCTGATGAAGGGCTACACGGATATAAAGAACGGACACAAGCTGGATGCGCTCTTTGATACGATACCCACCTTTTTAACGGTGCTGGGCATCGCGCCCGTATTCTTTAACCTGTTCAAGCAGGATACCATTCCGGCGGATTACACGCCGCTGGGCACCTTCTTCTTCAATACCTTCACCGCCGTGCACAACGCCCTGCAGCCCATATCGGTATATCTGCTGATCGCCGGCCTTGTGCTGGTGATCGCCACCGCGGGCAGGCATTCCGCCAGCGTTGGCGGCAAGATCGGCGGCGGGTTCTACGCCGTATACAATATGTTCAGCGGCTACCTGGGAGACGTGCTCTCTTACGCCCGTCTGCTGGCGCTGGGTATGGCCACCGGCGTGATCGGGCAGGTAATGAACATGCTGGGCACACTGCCCTCCAACCCCGTGGTAAAGGTGATCATGTTCATTCCCGTGTTCATCGCGGGCCACGCCGCGAACCTCGCCATCAACCTGATCGGCGCCTACGTACACACAAACCGCTTGCAGTACGTAGAATATTTCTCAAAATTTTATGAGGGCGGAGGCAGAGCCTTTGCGCCTCTGGAAGCAAAAACAAAGTTTTACAGATTCAAGGAGGAAATGTAATTATGGATCTCGGTGTATTCTTTATCGTTCTCGGCGCCGTTCTGGCGGCAGGTCTTTCCGGTATGGGTTCCGCTAAGGGTACCTCTCTTGTGGGTCAGGCTGCGGCCGGCGTGGTAAGCGAAGATCCTTCCAAATTCGGCAAGGTGCTGATTTTGCAGGTTCTGCCCGCCACCCAGGGCCTTTACGGCCTTCTGATCGCCATTCTCACCCTCAGCTTTACCGGCATTATGGGCAGCGGAAACGTGGGCTATACCTGGCAGCAGGGTCTTGCGATCTGTGCGGCGGATCTGCCCATGGCCATCGTTGGTTACTTCTCTGCCGTGCAGCAGGCAAAGGCGGCCGCCGCGGGCGTTGGCATCGTAGCCAAAAAGCCCAACGAGAGCGGTAAAGCCATCACCTTCGCCGCGCTGGTGGAAACCTATGCCATTCTTGCCCTGCTTGTAAGCGTGCTTGCGCTGAACGGCCTTACCAAACTGTTTGCATAATTTTTCGGAGGGCAATCAATATGTCCGGAATTGAAAAAATCACTGCCCGGCTCAACGAAGAGACCGAGGCGCAGTGCAGAGAGATCCTGTTCAACGCCAAAAAGAAGGCGGCGGAGATCGTAAGCCGCGCCCAAACCGATGGCAATGAAACCATAAAACGCGCCGAAACAGAGGCAAACAAGCGCAGCGAGCAGATCATGGCCTCCGCCGTATCCCAGAGCGCGGCAAACGCCCGCAAGGCGATGCTCTCCGCCAAGGTGGATATGATCAACGAGGTGCTTGCCGGCGCAAAAAAAAGCCTGCACGATTTAAGCGACGAGGCGTATTTCAACGCCCTTGCCGGCCTTGCCCATAAAAATAAGCAGGAAGGCGTGGGCGAAATGCTGCTCTGCGAGCGCGATCTGCGCCGCATGCCCAAAGATTTTATCGATAAGCTGGGCTACGGCATCAAGGTGAGCCCGGTGCCCGCCGATATTGAGGACGGCTTTATTCTGAAATACGGCGAGATCGAGCAAAACTGCACCTTCGGCGCCCTGTTTTCCGCCTATTCGCAGGAGCTGCAGGCAAAGGCCGCGTCGCTGCTGTTCGGCGCGCCCGCGAAAGGGTGAGCCGTATGAAAGAAACCGATTACACCTTCGCCGTGGCGCGGATCCGCGCAAACGAAGCCCGGCTGATCGGCGCGTCGGAGCTCTCTTCTCTTGCTTCCGCCCCCGGTTATACGGAATGTGCCCGCCGCCTGCGTGAAAAGGGC
>CAMVBR010000279.1 GCA_947165755.1 uncultured Clostridia bacterium | reverse complement strand
TTCCCGTTGCGGAGAAACATCCGGTTCTGCTTTAGGGCATACAGACGGTGCAAAATGTGAACGATGC
This sequence comes from uncultured Clostridia bacterium, assembly GCA_947165755.1. Classification (GTDB taxonomy): domain Bacteria; phylum Bacillota; class Clostridia; order Oscillospirales; family Acutalibacteraceae; genus RUG806. Next base: position 3,773 of record CAMVBR010000279.1, on the reverse strand, counting down.
GGTAAGATTCTGTTTGAAACACTATCATACTCCGGATCAGGTGATTCTATGATAACCGACATTGATTTACCAAAGGGAAATTATGTTATTAAAGTAAATCTCTCAATGAAAGATCATTATTATGAATGGGCTTATATATTTATACGCGTGAATGGTTTAACAGTCGTTGATTTGTCTGGAGATTTTGAATATGAGCATAGCACACAAAAAACATTCTCTGGAGGAATAAATGACGCGGTTCTATATATTGAGGGTACGGATTTTTATTGGACGGTAACAATTGAGGCCTACTAATATATATGAACGTACCCATGCCATCACAATTGTAAATCAGAATATTGTCCTTATAAAAAAGATAAGCTGCTCAGGTTCACAAACCGGGCAGCTTATTCATAAGTTTTAAACAACTAAAAGTGTTTTATGATATCTATTATTGTTTCCAGTCAACTTCATTAAACAGGCTACTATTTAAGCCAACATCAGTTTTTCCTTTATACACTGGGGATCGATACAATTGATCAACAAGCAACCGTTTGGCTCTTTCTGATAATCGAAGTCTTATGCTTGAGCCCTCTTTTATATCATGCGAATCAAGAAAAGACTCAGTCAAGCGAAAAATCATCCGGCTCTCACGTTCATACGCCCATGCGTAATGTTTTTGAAAAATACCGGCATCAGACAACACCTCGTTTTTTACCGTCAGATGCTGGTCGCCCCATGTCAGTCTGACACTCCCATTTTTCAGGTGTTCCACATAAACGATATCTGTCATGTACTGTTCATAATCCGTTTCCCGGGCAAGCGAGTATTGAACTTCAAATTTACCTTTTTCATTGAATTGGCCCAATTCAACCGAAGCCGAAGCAAGCATCTCTTTGATCACCTTCGCAGGAAAATCAATCATTGCTCCGCTTTCTCCGCCCTGCCCGCCGTACAGCATCCACATGGCTATGTTTTCTATGGTGGACCAGGAAAAGCATTGACCGTAAACGTTTCTATTTGCCATCTGTTTACGATCCGGTATGTCGTTCCAATTCGCCCCATTTGAGAAATAGATGTTCCCTGACAGTATAATTCCGAGGGCGCGCTCCATCGGCATATAGGTTTTATAGCGCTTGTGCGTTACAGCGTTAAAACTGAGGCCTCTGGCAAGTGAATCAGCGGATTTACAAATATCGTATAATTCGTACTGCATGTAACAATGCTCCCTTATTTCAAGCTGAGCCAGATCGCTGGCCTGACACCTTTATCGCGAACAACGAGCTCGCCATCCGTGTTGAGCTCACCGAAAGACGTTACAAACATAAACCCCGTATCGCTTTTTTCGGCGATCCACCAATCCGTTTCTGTTGAAAGATCAACGTCAGCGGCAATCAACTCCTCAACGGTCGCCTGATCGAACAAAAACACTTTTATTCCGTCAACAGAAATAATCCTTTCCATTTGCTCGCTTGAAAAATCTGCGACAAAAGTTTCATTCAGCCACTTTTTCAAGGAGGAATCGGCAAACGCAACGGTTTTCATTTCGGTATCCATGGGAAGCTCTTTCACAGAATTGTCCGCCAGAAGCAGCAGCCGGTCGTTTTCGGTCTTTATGATCCGCCATGCAACGGGATTTCCGTTATAAGCGCCGAAATAGATCACGCTGCCGGTCGACAAGCGGTTGCTGATTTCTTCCATTCGGGCGGAAGAATCCTTATATCCGTTCAATTTGGAATAAATCTGAAGCGCCGCGGCGTAATCGCCGTTATTGAAAAGCTGTTCCGCCTGCTCATATTCGGCGTCCAACCTGATGGTGCAGATATTTTCGATCTTCTCTGCGGAATCCTTATACCCGTCCAGCTTTCCGTAGATCTCAAGCGCGGCGTCATAGTTTCCGTCATTGAAAAGCATTTCGGCTTTTGCATATTCGCCGTCCAACCGGATGGTACGTATCTCCTCGATCTTCGCTTCGCTGTCCCGGTAATTGCCGAGCGCGGTAAAGGCGGCTATGGCTTCATCATATTTTTCGGCTTTCATTAGCTTTGCCGCGTCGTTATATTTGCTTTGAGGCACGATGAAGAAGCAAACCGCCAACGTGATCACCACCATGACCAGCAGCGCACCGATGCCCGCGAACGCGAATCCGAGGCCGGAACCGCTTCTTTCTTTTTTGGCTGCCGTATCCTTTACGCCTTTCAGTATTTTGCACTGATCGTTGCGACTTTTCAGCAGTTTGGCGGCCTTATCGCATAGCGCCGACGCTTTTTCGGAATCTGCGGCGTTTTCCGCCAGCTCGTTAACCGCGACGGAAAGGCGTTCTTCAACGTCGCGAAGTTCGGAATGGCTCATCGGATCGGAAAAACGAACATCTTCGGCAAGCTGTTTGATTTTTTGCGCTAATGCGGCGTCCTCCGTTTCGATCTCGTTCAACGTTAAGCCCAGCCGTTTAATGAACAGAACCTTTTTGGCAGTATGCGCATCGGATCTGACGGTTTTCTGCGCGGCTGCGCATAGGAGCAGAATTAGGATCACGGCTGCAGCTGCGATCACGAGATTGAGGATCAGCGCGACCAAATAGGCGGTGGAGGAAGAGAGCATCTGCCAAATGGAAAGCGCCGTTTGGAGCACAAAATAACCCCATGCAAATCTGACCATGGGAAGATGCAGGAACTTCTCTTCTTTTACGGTATTGCCGAAAAACACAAGCGCGGTAACTTCAAGCGTCAACAGCGCAAACAGCGCAAAGAAATATCCGAGCCAAAACGTGACCGTATGCGGTAACGGAGCCAAGAAAACAATGATACTCAATACGCCGAAAAGTATAGCGGAAGCAAAAACACTGATTCCCTGCCCTTTTGAAAATTTCATTTTATGTTCCTCCTCAGATCAGACTCAACAGTTTTGCCTTTTCCGTGGTGAATTCTTCTTCGGAAAGTATCCCGAGCTCTCGCATCATTTTCAGCTTTTCAATCTTTTGCTTGAATTCGGCCAAGGGATCAACGACCTGCTGCCCTGCAGGCGTAGTTGCGCCTGTTACCGCATCGCCCATCAAGCCACCAACCATTCCTCCTACGGCGCCGCCAACTCCAGCCATCGTACCGAGTCCAACGCCCAAATTCGTAAACTGACCGACAGCTTCATTTCCTGCAACTCTTTCCGCAACATCAAAACCGCGCTCCTGCGCGTAGGAGTATCCCTCCTGCGCCCGCTTCGTAGCCCGCGCCTTGGAATCAATAACTACTTTTTCCGCTTCGGTCTGTGCGTATATCAGATCGGTCTGCTGACGGAGCCTTGCTTCTGCGATATCGGCATACTGCCGGATATGGATATCTTTATATTTGATATACGCTCTGTCGTCTTCCGGTTTTACGATCGTGGTCACAAGGAACCGTTCAAGAGAAAGCCCGTACGACTGGAAATCCGGAATCAGCATCTTATGCAAATCCTCGGAATACGCCGTGAGGTGGGAATCAACCTCAAAGATAGAGTAGTCCGCAGTTTGCATCATATTCGCCATATACGGTTTGACCTTTGACATCAGGATCGAGCGGAACCGATGCACAAGCGTTCTTTGATCCAGCGTCTGCTCAGTTCCCACGAGCTTCACGAGCAGCTTTTTGGAATCGCTGACCGTCAGCGCCATTTCGCCAGAGGCACCGATCTGCAGAGGGAAATGATACATGGGGTCCATATACTGGACCTGCCCATCCGTTCCCCATTTGATTGCCATCTGGTGCGTTTTATTTATGAAATACACCTCACAGGTAAAGGGCGATTTTCCGCCGGTCGGC
>CAMVBR010000278.1 GCA_947165755.1 uncultured Clostridia bacterium | reverse complement strand
AACGCTTGCGGGTTATCTTCAAAATAAGGTTTTTGCGGATGCAAATATTCGTATTGCAATGCCTGATGCCGAGAGCCGCGCCGGGTTCGGTAAGTATCTTGATCGGTATATGAATGGACTGAAAGCGGCAGACGAAGCTTGCAGAATTCAATAAGGAGGCCCGGTCATGTACGAATACATAAAACAGAAAGCCTATGAAGCAAATATGATGCTCTCAAAATACGGCGTAGCGCCTTTTACTTGGGGAAATGCTTCTGCCTGTGACAGAGAAAAGCAGGTTTTTGCGATCAAACCCAGCGGCGTGCCTTATGATGCGCTTACGCCGGCGGATATGGTGATCGTAGGCTTTGACGGCATTCGTGTGGAGGGAACGCTCTCACCTTCTTCTGATACGCCTACTCATGCGGTGCTTTATAATTCATTTCACGATATCGGCGGCGTTGTTCATACGCATTCCGTAAATGCATCTTCTTTTGCGCAGGCCGGGATGCAGATCCCTGCGCTCGGAACCACACATGCGGATTTCTGTTACGGCAGCGTACCTTGTACAAGAGAGCTTACACGGGAAGAAGTAGAAACGGATTATGAAAAGAATACCGGGCTTGTGATTGCGCGGCATTTTTATGAGCATGACCTTGATCCGAATGCGATTCCTGCGGTCCTTGTGCAATCGCACGGGCCGTTCTGCTGGGGAAAGGACGCAAAAACCGCTGCGTATAATGCCGTTGTGCTTGAGATCGTTGCGGAAATGGCTATGAAAACGATCGATCTGAATATGAATCAGTGCGAGATACAACAGTATCTGCTTGATAAACATTATCTGCGTAAGCATGGTAAAAATGCCTATTATGGCCAAAAAAATCAATAAAACAGGGATAATGATATGACTGAATTTACACATTTGCACGTGCATACCGAGTATTCACTGCTCGACGGTGCGTGCCGCATAAAACCTCTTGTAAAGCGGGCCAAGGAACTCGGTATGCATTCTCTGGCCATGACGGATCACGGCGCTATGTACGGTGCGGTTGATTTCTTTCTCGAATGCAAGAAAAACGATATCCATCCCGTTATCGGGTGTGAAGTATATGTTGCGCAGCGTACGCGATTTGATAAAGTACACGGGCTCGACAACGAACGTTATCATCTGATCTTATTGTGTGAGAATCAGACCGGCTACCAAAATCTGATCAAGATCGTATCCGCCGCATGGACGGAGGGATTCTATACAAAACCCCGTATCGACCATGAACTGCTGGAAAAGTATCATGAGGGCATCATCTGTCTTTCTGCATGTCTTGCCGGCGAGATCCCTCAGGCGCTGCTGAAAAGCGATTATGAAAAGGCAAAGGAAATCGCTCTCTGGTACAAAAATCTGTTCGGGCCCGACAACTATTATCTTGAGATACAGGATCACGGCCTTGAAGAGCAAAAACGTACGAATCCACTGATATCAAACTTGCGCGCGAGATCGGTGTTGGGCTTGTTGTTACGAACGACGCGCACTATATCAATAAAGAAGACGCAGAGGTTCAGAAGATCCTTGTTTGTATCGCAACAAAGCATACAATCGACGAAGATACGGGTATGGGGTTCCAGACGGATGAATTCTATCTGAAATCCGGCGACGAAATGGCCGCGCTGTTTCCCGAAGTGCCTGAAGCTGTGGAAAACACCAATAAGATTGCAGCCAGATGCAATATTGATTTTGTTTTCGGTAATACAAAGCTCCCGATTTTCGAAGTTCCGAATAATCAGGATCATTTTGAATTTTTCAAGAACATGTGCTATGAGGGCATGGTAAAACGCTACGGTGAAAATTATCCGCAGGAGTATATGGATCGGCTTAACTACGAACTCGGCGTTATTCATCAGATGGGATTCATAGATTATTTCCTGATCGTTTGGGATTACATCAATTACGCCAAAAGCGTAGGGATCCCTGTCGGCCCCGGGCGCGGTTCCGGCGCCGGCAGTATTGCCGCGTACACCTGCGGTATTACGGATATCGATCCGATGCGGTACTCTTTGCTGTTTGAGCGTTTCCTGAACCCCGAACGGGTAAGCATGCCCGACTTTGATATTGATTTCTGTTACGAACGCCGGCAGGAAGTGATCGATTACGTCGTGCGTCGATACGGTGCGGACCATGTTGCGCAGATTGCTACCTTCGGTACGCTTGCCGCAAAAGGTGCGGTGCGCGACGTTGCCAGGGTGCTCGGCATGGAGATATCACGCTCGCAGGCCATAACAAAAGAGATTCCCGCTGAGCTCGATATGACCATAGAGAAGGCGCTTACCAGCAGCGCGGATCTGAAAAAAATGTACGATTCGGATCCCTTTGTAAAGCGTGTTGTAGATACGTCCATCAAAATAGAGGGAATGCCCCGCAATACGGGTATGCATGCCTGCGGCGTAGTAATATGCGATAAACCCGTAGACGAATATGTGCCTCTTTTTAAGAGCGGCGACGCTGTTGTTACCCAATACTATAAAGGTTGGGTAGAAAAGCTGGGGCTTCTTAAGATGGACTTCCTCGGACTTCGCACCCTTACGGTAATTACGGACGCCGTTAATATGATCCATAAAAAAGATCCGGATTTCGATATCATGAAGATCGACGTGGACGATCCGAAGGTTTATGAAATGCTCGGCGAAGGCGGAACCTTCGGCGTGTTTCAGTGTGAAAGCGCGGGGATTCGTTCGCTGATGATCAACATGAAGCCGCATAACCTTGAAGATATCATCGCCGTTATCGCTTTGTATCGTCCCGGCCCTATGGATTTCATCCCGGCGTATCTGGAGAACAGAAAGCATCCCGAATCCATTAAATATCATACGCCGAAATTAAAGCCGATTCTGGACGTTACATACGGCACCATCGTATATCAGGAGCAGGTTATGCAGATTTTCCGTGAGTTGGCAGGTTATTCGATGGGCGCTGCCGATATGGTGCGTCGTGCTGTTGCAAAAAAGCAGCCGGAAGTGCTCGCACAGCAAAAACAGTATTTCATACACGGTTCCGACGGTACCGACGGCGGCTCCAAGTGTGACGGCTGCCTGAAGCGCGGCGTGAGTGAGGAAGCAGCAAACAAGATTTTTGACGACATGGCGTCTTTCGCTTCTTACGCGTTCAACAAATCACATTCAGCCGCCTATTCGCTTCTCACATACCAGACCGCGTGGCTGCGGTATTATTATCCGCAGGAATTTATGGCTGCAATGCTTACCAGCGTACGTGATAATACCGATAAGGTCGTCGGCTATATTAATGAATGTCAGACTACGCTCGGATTTAAGGTGCTCCCGCCGAGCGTAAATGAATCCGAAGAAAACTTTACGGTTTCCGGCGATAACATCCGTTTCGGTTTGCTTGCCGTTAAAAATCTCGGCGCAGGCGTAATCAAAACAATTATTGAGGAACGCCAGGAAAACGGTTTGTTTGAAAGCTATTATTCTTTCTGTAAACGATGCTACGGTAAAGATTTCAACCGTCGTGCGCTTGAAAATCTGATCAAAAGCGGCGCGTTGGATTGCTTTGGTTTGAACCGTAATCAGATGCTGCAGATGATAGAGGATATCCTTTCTCAGCTCGACGGCGACAAAAAAAATAAGATCGAAGGGCAGATTGGGTTCTTTGATCTCAGCGCGGAACTCGCCGTTGCTGTGGAGATCCAGCCGCCGGATGTGGAAGAGCTTTCCGCAAAGGAGCTTCTGCAGGGTGAGAAACTGACCACCGGCATTTATATGTCAGGCCATCCCGTTGCGGAACACATGGAACTCAGTCGACTGCTGCACTGCGCCAAAACCACGGATATCACCGGTTCTTCGCTCACCGATC
>CAMVBR010000277.1 GCA_947165755.1 uncultured Clostridia bacterium | reverse complement strand
AATTCGTGATACAATAGAATCATACCGAAAAAGGAAGTAATGCGAAATGCTTTGTCAGAACTGTCATACCAACGACGCGGGCATCCACCTGCGCAGGATCGTAAACGGCGAGGCGGCCGAGGTGCATCTTTGCGCGGATTGCGCAAGGGCTTTGGGGCAGGGCAACCTGCTGGGCGGTTTTGCCTTTACGGGAAGGCTGAGCGATCTGCTCTCCACCGATTTCAGCGCCATCGGCAACCGGGTGGTGCGGTGCGAGGTGTGCGGCTTCAGTTTTGATGATATCGTGCGCTCCTCGCGGCCCGGCTGCCCCAACTGCTACCGGGTGTTTTACGATAAGCTTCTGCCCTCGATACAGAAAATGCACGGCAGAGCTCTCTACCGCGCGGGCGCGGAGCCGAAAGCCGCAAAACCGGAACCTGCCGGTGAAAAATGGTACCGGGAACAGAAGAACCACAGCGATATCGTGCTGGGCAGCGCGGCGCTGCTCACCGCAAACGTGGATGGGATCCCCTTTCCCGCCCGGCTGACGCTGGCGCAGAAAAACGTGCTGAACCGCAAAATACTGCAGGCGCTGGGCGACCTTGCGCAGGGGCTTACCACCGCGGACCCGGCGAACCTTTATCCTTACGAAACCGTTTCACTGGCGGAACGCAACCTGATCAGCCCGGAATTCGCCTCTGCCCGCGAAGGGGCGATATTGGCCTTTTCGCAGGATGAAAAACGCTGTCTGATGCTTTCGGACGAGGATCACATCAAGATCCGCGCCGCCGTGGCGGGGCTTGCACCCGAAAACGCCTTTGCGATCGCCAAAGCCCACAGGGACGCGATCAACGCCGCCATGCCGCTGGCGATCAGCCCAAAGCTGGGTTATCTGAACCAAAGCCCCGCGGGGCTGGGCACCGGCCTTACCGCATCGGTGGTGATGCACCTGCCGGTGCTCTCCAAAACCGGCGCGCTGCCTGCGCTGGCCTCCATCATATCAAAGCTGGGGCTTTCGGTTTCCGGCCTGGGCGGCAGCGGCCTTGCCGTTACCGGCGATATGTTCCGCATTTCAAACACCCTTACGCTGGGGCTGAGCGAAGAGGAGGCCATATCGAACCTCAAATCCTTCTGCCTGCAGCTGGAAACCAAAGAGCGGGCCGCCGCCGAAGCCTACGTAGAGGATATCACGGTGCAGGACCGCATCCACAGGGCCAACGCCATGCTCTCCGGCGCGATGCTGCTCACCTCCGCCGAAATGAACGAGGCGCTTTCATGGGTGCGGCTGGGCGCGGTTTACGGCATTGCGAAATGCGATATCCCCACGATCAACGAGCTGATCTTTACCATGCAGCCCGCCTCGGTAAACACCCTTGCCGGCGCAAAGCTCACCGCCCCCGAACGGGATGCCCTGCGGGCAAAACTTGTGCGCGAAAAGCTCTTCGGCGCATAAAAAAAGAAAAGCGGAAGTATACTTTAAGCAGTACGGTGATCGTGCTGCTTTTTTTGTTTTTGAATAATAAAACATAAGACCTTTTTTTCGGAGGCATTCCATGTATCAGTTCACAGGCTTTACGCAAAAGGCGAACACGGTGCTGAACAAGGCTGTTGCCGCGGCGGAGAACGCGGGGCATACCTACATCGGCACCGAACACCTTCTTTACGCTTTATGCGACGACGCCGCCGGGGTGGCGGGAACCGTGCTGCGCAAACGCAGCGTAACGCCGGAGGCGGTTTACCGGCGGCTGGCCGCAACGGTGGGCACGGGCATACCCACAGCGCTGACGCAAAACGAGATCACCCCGCGGCTGAAAAAGCTGCTTGCAGCCGCCCTGGGGCTTGCCCGGCAGGATGAACTCGGCGCAGGTACCGGCCACCTGCTGCAGGCTCTGTTGGCGGACAAACGCGCCGCGGGGGTACAGCTGCTTGCGGGGATGGGGATCTCCCCGGCGGCGGTGCTGCAGGATCTGAACGCCGGCCTGCGGGACGCGGATCTGCTGCTCTCCCCCGCAAGGGAACCGGAAAAGCGCAAGAGCCTCGCCACCCTCGAAAAATACGCCGTGGAACTCACTTCTCCCGCGCGCCTTGCAAAGCTGGACCCGGTTGTGTGCCGGGAAGCGGAGATCAGCCGGGTGATACGCATCCTGTGCCGCCGCAGCAAGAACAACCCCTGCCTGATCGGCGACCCCGGCGTGGGGAAAACCGCCGTAGCGGAAGGGCTTGCCGCCCGCATCGCCGCAGGAGACGTACCGGAGCCGCTGCAGAACAAAAGGCTGTATTCACTGGAACTGAACGCCATGGTGGCCGGGGCAAAATACCGGGGCGATTTTGAAGAGCGGATCAAAAACGTGATCGGAGAGGTGATCGCCTCCGGCGAAGTGATTTTATTTATAGACGAGATCCATAATATTATCGGCGCAGGCGCGGCGGAGGGCGCGGTGGACGCCGCCAACATTCTGAAGCCCGTGCTTGCCAGAGGCGAGCTGCGGGTGATCGGCGCCACCACCGTGGAGGAATACCGCCGGTATATTGAAAAAGACCCCGCGCTGGAACGGCGCTTTCAAACGGTTACGGTGGAAGAGCCCACACAAGAGGCGACCCTTACCATTCTGCGCACGCTGAAACCGAAATACGAGGCGTTTCACGGGTGCGGCATTGCGGACGAAGCCATTACGGCGGCGGTAAGCCTTTCAGCCCGGTATCTGAACGACCGTTTTCTGCCGGACAAGGCCATAGATCTGCTGGATGAGGCCGCCGCGGAAAAAAAGCTGACGGAAAGCCGCAAGCCCGGCGCGCTGGCCGCGCTGGAAACACAACGGAACGAACTGCGGGACGAGATGCGGGCCGCCGCCGCGGCGCAGGATTACAGAATGGCGGCCACCGCGCGGGGAAAGGAGATGGCGCTGAACAGGGAGATCGTTACCGCCAGAGAACAGTGGGAAACCGAAAAGACCCGGCAGCCCCCGCTGGTGACCGCGGCGGACGTGGCAAATATACTCAGCGAACAGACCGGCATTCCGGCGGCGCGGCTGCAGCAGGCGGAAAAACAGCGGCTTTCGGATCTGGAAGCGCAGCTGGGGGCGCACGTGATCGGCCAGCAGGCCGCCATAAAAACGGTGAGCGCGGCAATCCGGCGGGCGCGCACGGGGCTGGCGGATCCGAAACGCCCGATCGGCGTGTTTTTCTTCTGCGGCCCCACGGGGGTGGGCAAAACGGAGCTGGCAAAAGCCATCGCCGCATGCGTATTTCAGGACGAAAAAGCCCTGATACGGGTGGATATGAGCGAATACAGCCAACCCCACGCGGTGGCAAAGCTGTTCGGCGCGCCGCCCGGCTACGTGGGCTATGAAGCGGGCGGCACGCTGACCGAAAAGCTGCGCCGCAGGCCATACAGCGTTTTGCTGTTTGACGAAACCGAAAAGGCCCACCCGGATATTTTCAACACCCTGCTGCAGATCATGGAGGACGGTATGCTCACCTCCGCCGCAGGCAAAAGCGTAAGCTGCCGCAACTGCGTGATCATACTCACCTCCAACGCCGGGGACCGGTTTGTGACGGACGCGCTGCCCGCCCTCGGCTTCGGCACGCAAAAAACCCCGCAGGACGCCGCCGAAGCCGCGGTGCGGGGAGAGCTGAAAAAGATATTCCGCCCGGAATTCCTGAACCGGATCGACGAGATCGCGGTATTCAAAAAGCTGGGCAAAGCGGAGCTTACCGCCATAGCGGAAAAAATGCTGCGCGAGCTGGCCGAGCGGGCCGCCGGGACGGGCGTTGCCCTGCGATACGAAGACGGCCTTGCCGCGCAGATTGCGGAACACTGCAAAACCGACGCCTTCGGCGCAAGACCCCTGCGCCGGTATATCACCGCCAACGTCGAA
>CAMVBR010000276.1 GCA_947165755.1 uncultured Clostridia bacterium | reverse complement strand
TGGATGATACGCAAAACCGTCCCCTGTATCAATGCGGCCGCGTCGTTTGAAACACTTCAATAAACTGCAATTTGCTTATTTCATTATAAACACAATCGCCGCGACGCCGCCAACAAGAATCTGCCCCGCGATCATCAGCGGCAGGCCGATCATAAATTTATTGTGCAAGGTTTTGTGGCGAATGAGCCGCATGGTGAGGTACATGGCCGCGGCGCCGCCAAGGGCGCCGATCAGCAGCAGCGTCCGCTCCGGCGTCCGGTGGCGGGGCCGTTTCTTTGCGGCGTATTTATCATATACCGTGAGCGAGATCGCGATGAGCGAGATCAGAAGAGAATACAGGGCGATGAAATGGATCGGGCGCATCAGAATTCCGCTTTTACAAGGCACTCGCCTTTGCCGGCGTTCACCTGCAGAAGAAAGGCGTCGCCCAGCGGTTTCAGAATATATTTTTTGGTGGAATATACCGTTTTCGGCGCCTTGGGCAGGTAGATCACCGTGGGCACGCGGATATCGCTGCTGCCGGTGTAGCTGAGCACGAATTCGTCCCGTTCGCGGTCGTAGCCGTATTTCTTGATCTTGCCCGCCACCGCCTGGGGATAGGGCCGGGCGAGAATCTGCATGATCTTTGTGTTTTTCATATCCTGCAGGTAGTGCCAATAGGTCTGGCTCCAGCCGTTGCGGTCAAACAGATCGATCAGATGCTCCAGCGCGGGATACTTCTCGCCGCCGGGCACCATGCCGCCCCATTCGCCCACCAGCACGGGAACGTTCATGGCGTTCTGCTTTTTCAGATGCTCGTTGAAGATAAAATCCACCCGGTGGGGGCTGGCCTCGTTGGTGAGGGGGGTATCCACGGTGATATCGTAGCCGTGGGGGGCGAAGGCAAGGTATTTTTCCTTTTCGCCGGTATCGTAGGTCACGTGGGGCGTATGGCAGGGGATGCCGAGGTTGGAATAATAGGAGTTTTCCATAAAGATCACGCCGGTATCCGTCTCCTGCCGGATGGCCTCGGCGGCGGCCTTCAGAAAATCGTAATACACGCCGGTATCAAACTTTTTCAGCCGCTTTTCCTCCGTGTCGATCACGCCGTGGTATACGGTGGGGTCGTCCGCCACGCTGAGCATGGCCATCACGTCCTTTTTCTTTGCGTCGGCCAGCATGCCTTTGCGATCCACGTTGCCGCTGAGCAGCAGCGTCAATACGCCGTTTTTCACCAGCGTGCGGAAGATCTTGCCGCCCGGGGTGCCGGGATAGGGCTCGTTGAACACGTCGTAGCCCATCACGTTGGGGCAATCCTTAAAATAACGCACCGTAAAGCGGAGCATATCGCAGAAGCGGTCTATCAGCCCTCTGCCCCGCACCTCGGCGTTGTGCCAGAAGGCGTCAAAATTTTTCATCAGGGCGCGGTCGAAGAAATAGCCCTCCGCCCAGATCACCCGGGTTTTTACCGGCTTCGCACCGTACAGGGTGGCCCATTTGGGCGCGCCGTCCCCGCAGCGGCGGTAGGCGGTGTACAGATCCTGATGCCAATCCAGAAACACGTAAATGCCCAGCGCTTCGCACCGTTTTACCACCTCTTTGATTTCGCCCAGATACGTGAGGTTATACTGCGTCATCTCCGGCTCGATACCGGCCCACGTAAAGCCCAGCCGCAGAATATTCACGCCCTTTTCGGCAAGCCCCCGCAGCACGTCCTCCGTAAGGGGGTGCCGGTAGTGGATCACGCCGTCTTTATCGGTCTCCACACCCTTATACACGTAATTCACGCCGCTGAACACGCGCTCGCGGCCCTTATCGTCAATAAAACGTTTGCCTTCGGTAGCAATGGTATTCATAACGCAACCTCCTGAAGGTTTGTTCGATTATTATATCAAACATATGGATTGAATGCAATGGTTTTCTTACATATCCGCCAGCAGGCCCAGCTTTTTCGCGCAATTGCCGCAAACGCGCTTATCCTTATACAGAATAAGATCGTCCATGCTGTCGCAAAAAATACAGGACGGGGCGTATTTTTTCAGAATGATGCGATCCTCCTCCACAAACACCTCAAGCGCGTCGTCGCGGGTTTCCAGCCCCAGCTGCTTTCTGAGCTCCATCGGGATCACAAATCTGCCGTTTTCATCAAATTTTCGCACAATACCGGTCGCTTTCACGGGAATATTCCTCCATTCTCATATTATTTGCATATTGTACCATAATATGACAGCAATGTCAAATGAATGGAATCGGATGCGACCCGGACGCCGCCGCTCAATCGGCTTCTTCTTCCGGCGAAACAGCCCTGAGCATCCGCTTGAGAAGAAAAGCACAGAAATAAGGAAAGGTATAGATACCGTTTTCATGGCCGATATTGTTATGGGACAGCTTGATGCCGAAACGGATATCCGGATATCGATCCGACGCAATCAGCGTATTCATTGATTTGGCTCTGCCGTCCGAAGCCTTCACTTCCACAGGGATCAGCGATTTTGCCGTGCGCAAAAAGAAATCCTGCTCCAACGTTCCGTTTTGCTTTTTGTAATAATAAAGCTGATACCCCTGTTTTCTGAACGCTTCGGCAACAACGTTTTCATAAAGCGCGCCTTTGTAAACCCCCATATTTCTGTTCGCACGCAGATCGTCCTGCGATTCCTCATCCAGCATGGCTACCAACAGACCGGTATCGGAAAAGTACAGCTTAAAGCTGTCGGGATCATAATTGCCGCCCAAAGGCAGCGCAGGAAAATCCAGACAATAGCAAATATTGACCATTCCCGCGTCTGACAACCACTCGGCGCAGCCCCGGTAATCGCGGAAACGCGCGCCGGAGGCCACTTTGGAGATCTGAAATTTCTTGTTTTCCTGCGCAAGCTGCGGCGCGACCCGGTTAAACACATTAATGATGCGCGCCTGATCCAACCCGGCTGCGTACTTGCGGATATCCTCTTTATAATCCGCGATCAGCTGCCGCTGGGTATCGAGCGACCCCTCAAACGTACCGCGCTCAATATAAGGAGCCAGTACGCCGGGCATTCCGCCCAGAATCGTGTATTCCAAAAACAGCGAATGATAAACGTCCGCTTCGAGCTGCGAAAACGGGCAAAGCGCCGTCATATGTGCCAGCATATCGGAAATCTGTGCCCCGGAATATCCTTTTGCCCAGAGAAACTCTTCAAAATCAAACGAAAACATTTCATAATCCGTTTTGTAACCGACGGAATTGCTTTCTATTTTTTTATAATTGACGCCGAGCATTGAGCCGCTGCAGATCACGTCGTAAGCGCCGTCGATACAGAAAAACTTCAGCGCTGCGGCGATCTCGGGAAATTCTGTGATCTCGTCAAAAAAGATGAGCGTTTTTCCGGGAATAAACCTTTTTGCGGGATCGATCAAAGAAATATTTTTAATGATACCTGCAACGTCATAACCGTCGGAGATGATATGCTTATATTTCACGTCCCGCACAAAATTGATTTCAATTACGCTTTCATAATGCGCGGCTGCAAAATGCAGTACGGATTCCGTTTTTCCGACCTGCCGGCTGCCTTTTACGATCAGCGGTTTCCGGTTGGGATCGGCTTTCCATTTTTCAAGATACGCATCTATCTTTCGTTTCAAATACATCGCAAACGCTCCCTTCTCAGATATAGTATACACAAAATAAGGGCGAATTTCAACATGTTTTCACACAAAATAATGGCGAACTTTTTCGCTGTTTCGCACATTTTTCATCCGCATTGACAAAATGAGCGTTATCTGCTACCATTGAAGCGGAACCTACGAAAGGAGCGGTGAACGTTTTGGCACAGGAAAAAGAAGCTTATCCGCTGTATTCGCTGCTGATCGAGATCACGAAAAAATGCAACGCCGCCTGCGA
>CAMVBR010000275.1 GCA_947165755.1 uncultured Clostridia bacterium | reverse complement strand
GCATGCGGCTGTTGTTTGAAATGGACCGCAAGGACCACGCCCTGTGCACCCGTGAATTCCGCCGCCCCTCGGCCAGAAGCATTATCGTTCGCAACGGTAAGCTGGCCATGATTTACAGCGAGGCCTACGGCTACTATAAATTCCCCGGCGGCGGTATCGAGCCGGGGGAGGACCCGGTGGCCGCCGTGATCCGCGAGACCCGCGAGGAGGCCGGGCTGGTGATTTTGCCCGATACGGTGAAAGAATACGGGTACGTGCACCGGGTGCAGAGGAGCGACCGGAACCCGGCGGAGCGCTTCGTGCAGGATAACTATTATTTTTTATGCGAGGCTGAGGAAGCGCCCGTTTCGCAGCGGCTGGACGATTACGAGGCGAAGGAGGGCTTTACCCTGCGGTACGTTTCGCCCCAAACCGTGATCGAAGCCAACCGCAGCGTCGGCCTCACCCCCTATAACAAAGCCATGTTCGAGCGGGAAGCGAGAGTGGCGGAGATGCTGGTGGGGGAAGGGATTGTGAAGTAAATCCCAATTTGAAAAAACGCCCGAAGTGTTGCCTTCGGGCGTTTTGTGTGTGTAGGCTTTATTTGCACACCAGCTCCCCGTTTTCCACGTCCACGGTGAGGGTATCGCCGGGCTTGACGCTGCCGGAGAGGATGGCGCGGGCAAGCAGCGTTTCCACGCTGCCCTGCAGGTATCGCTTGAGGGGCCTTGCGCCGTAAAGCGGATCGAAGCCCCGCTCTATGATCAGCGCCTTGGCCTCGTCGGTGATCGCAAGGTGCAGCGACTTGTCTTCGAGGCGTTTTCTCAGGTTCGCGGTGAGAATATCGATGATGCCGGTCAGGTTCTCCTTTGTCAGCGGGCGGAAGAGCACGGTCTCGTCGAGCCGGTTGAGGAACTCGGGGCGGAAGGCGCGGTGCAGCTCCGCCGATACGGCGGCCTTGGCTTCGTCGCTGATCTCGCCGTTTTCATCGATGCCCTCCAGCAGATACTGGCTGCCGAGATTTGAGGTGAGTATGATGATGGTGTTCTTGAAATCCACGGTGCGGCCCTGCGAATCGGTGATGCGGCCGTCGTCCAGTATCTGCAGCAGAATGTTGAACACGTCCGGGTGGGCCTTTTCGATCTCGTCGAACAGCACCACACTGTAGGGCCTTCTGCGCACGGCCTCGGTGAGCTGGCCGCCCTCGTCGTAGCCCACGTATCCGGGAGGCGCGCCGATCAGGCGGGAGACCGAGAACTTCTCCATATATTCGGTCATATCGATGCGCACCATGCTGTGCTCGTCGTCAAACAGGCATTCGGCCAGCGATTTGGCAAGCTCGGTTTTGCCCACGCCCGTGGGGCCGAGGAACAGGAAGGAGCCCACCGGGCGGTTCGGGTCAGCGATGCCGGCGCGGGAGCGCAAGATGGCCTCCGTCACCTTCTGCACGGCCTCGTCCTGCCCCACCACGCGGCGGTGAATGAAGTCGTCCAGATGCAGCAGCTTTTCGCGTTCGCCCTCCACCAGCTTTGCCACGGGGATGCCGGTCCAGCGGGCCACGATGCCGGCGATCTCTTCCTCGGTGACGGTATCGTGCACAAGGCGGCGCTTCTGCGTATCCTCCTGCCGGGCTTCCGCCTCCTGCAGGCGTTTTTCAAGGGCGGGCAGATCGGAGAATTTCAGCTTGGCGGCCCGCTCGTATTCGTAGCGGAGCTGGGCGTTCTCAATGTCCGCGTGCACCTGCTCGATCTGCGCCTTCAGGGTTTTGACCTCGTCCACGCTGTTCTTTTCGTTTTCCCACGCCGTTTTTTCGGCGTTGAATTTCTCTTTGAGCTGGGCCAACTCCTCGCGCAGCTTTTCCAGCCGCCCGCGGCTCAAATCGTCCTCTTCCTTTTTCAGGGCCATTTCTTCGATTTCAAGCTGCATGATCCTGCGGCGCAGCCCATCGAGCGATTCGGGCATGGAATCGATCTCGGTGCGCACCTGAGCGCAGGCCTCGTCCACCAGGTCGATGGCCTTATCGGGCAGGAAGCGGTCGCTGATATAGCGGTTCGAGAGGGTGGCCGCCGCCACAAGGGCGTTATCGTGGATGCGCACGCCGTGATACACTTCGTAGCGCTCCTTCAGGCCTCTTAAGATGGAGATGGTATCCTCCACCGTGGGCTCCTCCACCAGCACGGGCTGGAACCGGCGCTCAAGGGCGGCGTCCTTTTCAATGTATTTGCGGTATTCGTCCAGCGTGGTGGCGCCGATGCAGTGCAGCTCGCCCCGGGCCAGCATGGGCTTGAGCAGGTTGCCCGCGTCCATGCTGCCTTCGCCCTTGCCCGCGCCAACGATGTTGTGCAGCTCGTCGATGAACAGCAAAATCTTGCCTTCGGAGCGGCGGATCTCCTCCAATACCGCCTTTAAGCGCTCCTCGAACTCGCCCCGGTATTTCGCGCCCGCGATCAGCGCGCCCATATCCAGCGAGAACACGGTTTTATCCTTGAGCCCTTCGGGCACGTCCCCGCGCACGATGCGCTGCGCAAGGCCCTCGGCGATGGCGGTTTTGCCCACGCCGGGCTCGCCGATGAGCACCGGGTTGTTTTTGGTCTTTCTCGAAAGGATGCGGATCACGTTGCGGATCTCCGCGTCCCTGCCGATCACCGGGTCCAGCTTGTTGTCGCGCGCCCGCTGCACGAGGTCCGTGCCGTATTTTGCAAGCGCGTCGTAGGTGCTCTCGGGGCTGTCGCCGGTCACGGGGCCGCTCTTGACCTTGGCCAGCGCCGCCGAGAACGTGGATTTCGTGATATTGTGCGAAGAGAAGATGCGCCGCAGGTTTGCCCCGGCGGCGGTGAGCAGGCCCAGCATCAGGTGCTCCACCGAAAGATATTCGTCCCCGGCCTTTTTGGCGGCCTTTTCCGCCTCGGCCAATACGTTGTTGAGCTCGTTGGAGGCGTATACCTCCCCGGCGTTTGCAAGGGTGGGCAGCGCGTTCACGGCGGAATCCAGCTCCGAGAGCAGGGCGTTCACGTCCACGCCCATTTTTGTGAGCAGTGCGGGGATCAGCCCGCCGTCCTGGTCCGCCAAGGCGTACGCCAGATGCTCCGGCGCGAGCTGCGCGTTGCGGTTCTCCCGCGCCATGTTCTGCGCGGTCTGGATCGCCTCAATGGTTTTTTGCGTATAATTCTGAACCGTCATGGTCGTTCGCTCCTTTCGTTCAGATATAAAGCATATTCTTTACAAGATAATTCGAGTAATCCCGCTGCATTTCGGCGGGGGTGTATTTGCCCGCCACGTAGAGCTTCATGCAGCGGTCAAACAGGTGCAGGTAGTCCGCCAGGGCGTTTGCCAGCCCTTCGGCGTCCGTCTCTTTCGAGGGCGCGGCGATGCTGCGGGTAAAGCGGCCGTCGTAAAGGGCGTAATCGATCTGCTTGCCCTTCGGTAGAAAATAGACGTCCTCCACCGCCTTCCACGTGCGGAAGAAATCGGCCATGGCGCTGAGCAGCCCTTCGGATTGGGTGCGGAACAGCACGTTCAGCTCCCCGATGGGGTCGCCGCCGCCCTGATAGAGCGATACCTCGTATTTCACCGTGGGGCGGTATTTGTATTCCAGCGCGCTCTTCAGCGAAAGACTCATGGCCCCGGGCGCCAGAAACGGCACCAGATCCTGCGCGGGCTGCAGCAGCCGCTCGATGTTGGATAATATCTCGTTGATGCGGCGCTCCGGGGTGGTGTAGCCCACGTATTCCGCCAAAATGGAATTGATGAGCTGCGACCGGTTCGTGCCCATGCGGTGGGCGAGCTTATCCACCTCGCGCACCACGTCCTCGGAGAGCATCAGGCTGTATAACGTTTTTGCCATAAGATCATTCCTTTCTGATCGTCTGAATATATCATATCAC
>CAMVBR010000274.1 GCA_947165755.1 uncultured Clostridia bacterium | reverse complement strand
GGCTTTCGCTTGCCGAAGCGCAGGGCTGCCGCTGCGTGATCGAAACCAAAACCCCCGAAGCCCTCAGGGCCTCCGTACGCTATTTAGTAGTCAGACGTCAGTAGTCAGAAGTCAGTAGTCAGTAGTCAGTAGTCAGAAGTCAGTAGTCAGTAGTCAGTAGTCAGTAGTCAGTCAGCAGTCAGAATAATTACGCATTACGCATTACGAATTACACATTGCCATAATTCCTCATTCCTCATTTTTACGAAAGGAGCCCCGCCATGTCTTCCCATCCCGAATACCTGCATTTCGTGCTTGATCAGCTCTCCGGTGTGGAGGGCGTCACCTACCGCCCCATGATGGGGGAATATCTTTTGTATTATCAGGGCAAGCTCTTCGGCGGCATTTACGACGACCGCCTGTTGGTGAAGCCCACTGTAAGCGCCCGCGCCCTGCTGCCGGACGCGCCCCTCGCCCTGCCCTACGAGGGCGCAAAACAGATGCTGCTGGTGGAGGATTTGGACGACCCCGTTTTTCTTTCGTCCCTCATCCCCGCAATCGCAAAAGACCTGCCGGAGAAAAAATAGTCCGTTCTGAAATTACAGTTTGTCGCGCGTTTACCCGGTAGCACGGCTGACCCCAGCCGTTTCGGGCGAAGGCGTGGTTCGGCGGGGCGTATGCACCGGCGGACCCGCCGCACGTACGACGAAAACCTTCCTGTTTCAACGATTTGGGGCTTTCGTTGCACGCCGCCGGATCCCCTCTTCATTGCATTTCGGGGGACCGCGTCGCCGCGCAAAACGGCTGGGGTCAGCCGTGCTACCGGTTGCGCCCTCCCCGACAAACTGAAATTTAACTTCCCTATAAAAGAGAACCGCACCCAACCGGGCGCGGCCTTTTTGTTCTATACGGTATTATTGCCGTTCGCGTGCGCGGGCCGGTCTTTACAGCAGCTTCCGGATCGCGCGTTCCGTTTTTTCGCATTCCTCTCCGCTCACGATGCCCCATTCCTCTTTCATTAGGCGCAGCACCTCGCGGTACGCCTCGATCGCCCCGGCCTTATCGCCGCGGATCTCGCAGATGTGGGCGATGCCGTTCGCGCTGTCCACGTATTTGGGGGACGGCTGCATCTCCTGCCCCTTCCGGTACCAGGCCACGGCCTTGTCGTATTCCTGCCGCAGGGTGTAGATGTCGCCGAGGGATACCGCCCAGCACCACTCCTGCTCCTGCATGGCTTCCAGCGAACGAAGCTGCGCTTCGGCGTCGTCGGTTTTTCCCGCCGCTTCGGCGATCAGATAGCGGTATAAAACGGTGCGGAAGGTGTTGTCGATCTTTTCCAGCTTTGTCAGCCACGTTTCGGCTTCGGCAAGGCGGCGGTCGTCGATCAGATTATCCAGCAGCCACATGAGCGCGGCGCGGTTCTCCGGATGTTTACGGCAGAAATCGGCGTACCATTCGATCAGCGTGTGGTGGTTGCGCACGTTCCAATCGGGCATATAGCTCCCCCATGCGTTGGCCAGCTCGCTGAGCGCGTCGGGCGCGCCGTCGGTTTTCTCCACGGCCCGTTGGCCGTGTGTGATGGCCAGCAGCCGGTATTGCTCGGCCTGATTGTTGTAAAGCTCCGCCAGGATCGTTTCGGCTCTGCCCGTGAGCGCGGGGTCCTCGGCGAAGGCGGCGAGCTGCCGCTCCAACTGCCGAAGCCGGGGCTCGTCTATCATGCCCCCGGCATAAATGCCGTTCTCAATGCGGTCCATCTGCTGCGCCGGGGTCATGGCGAAGAGCCGGTCTATGCTGACGCCGAAAAACACGGCGATCTCCGGCAATAGCTGTACGTCCGGCACGCTGCTGCCGCGTTCCCATTTGCTTACGGATTGCGCGGTCACGTTCAGCGCCGCAGCCAGCGCCTCCTGCGTTAAGCCGCGTTCCCCGCGCAGGCGGCGGATCTCTTTTCCCATTTCCATTCGTTTGTCCTCCTTTGTTTCGCTGTGGCTTTATCATACCACGGCAAAAAGCGGAATACCAGCGACTGTCGCGTCAGTCAACTCGCGCGTCGGTTGCGTTCCGTGCCGCAGTAAATCGCGCGTCGTCCCGAAGGAAAAGGGCCGCGCCCCACCGGGCACGGTCCTCTTCTGACTACTGACTTCTGACTTCTGACTACTGACTACTGACTACCGGCTGTTATACCGTTCAATATAATACTTGTACGTCTTCACGCCCTCGGCCAGCGCCTCTACGCCGATGTTTTCGTTGGCGGCGTGCATGGCGGCGAGCTGCTGCGGGGTAAGCCGCGTGGGGGTAAAGCGCAGCACGTTGTCGCACACGATCTCAAACCGCCGCGAATCGGTGCCGCCGGTCATCATGTAGGGGGTAACCACCGTATCGGGCAGGCATTTTTCGATGCACTCGGTCAAAAAGCGGAATTCTGCTCCGTTCACGTCCGTCACGGCGGAGGCGTCCTTTTTATAGAGCACCTCGGTTTCAATGTCGTATTTGTCCGCCAGCTTTTTCAGCGCGGCGATGCTCTCGTCGGCGTTCTGGTGCACGCTGGGGCGCATATTGCATACGATCCACGCCTTGTCGGGCAGTACGTTGGGCGCTTCGCTGCCGCCGCTCATGGTAAAGGCCGCCGTGGTCTGCACGAAGGCCCCCGCCATGGGGGAGATCGCCGGCAGCAGCCGGGTCACAAGACCCTTGAACAGCCACAGGTTGCCCAGCACGAAGCGGAAATAAAACGGCAGGTAGGGGGAGATGGCGGCAAACATCTCTGGCACGGGGCTCACCATCTTTTGTTTGAACACGTTCTTTTTCTCCGCCTCTGCCACGAACTTGGAAAGCCGTGCGATGGGGGAGTTTTTCGGGGGCGTGCTGGCGTGTCCGCCGGCGGAACGGGCGGTGAATCTCAGGTTGACGTAGCCCTTTTCCACCACGCCCACGCCGGAGGCCGGGGCTTTGAGGCCCGGGAACATATCCATCACCACCGCGCCGCCTTCATCCAGCACCACGTTGAGGCGGATGCCCTGTTCCTTCATCCACGCGGCCGCCGCGTCGCTGCCGCCGCCCGAGTTTTCCTCGTTGCGGGCCGAGAAGAACCACAAGTCCTCGTTGAAGGTGAAGCCCTCGCGCAGCAGCGCTTCCACGGCCTCCAGCTCGCAGCACACGGTGCTCTTGCAGTCCATGGCGCCGCGGCCCCATACGCAGCCGTTTTCGATCTCGCCCGAGAAGGGGGGCTTTTCCCAGCCGCTCTGGCCCTCGGCGGGCACCACGTCCTGGTGGCCCATCAGCAGCAGCGCGCCGCGTTTCGGGTCTTTGCCCGGCAGCTTGCGCAGAATATTGCCCGAAATATCGTGGTTTTCGGCTTGGGAGAAGAACAGGGGAAACAGTTCCTCCAGCTTCTTCTGAAATACGAGAAAGTCCTCAAAGCTGTCTTCCTGTTTTCTCGAAACAGTGGCGAGCTTTACCATCTCGCTCAGGTCTTTTGCATATTTGTCGGCTTCCTCGTCCGTCCACGTTACCGCCGCGGGGGTATCGGGCAGCGTTTTCTTCATACGCGCCGCCCTTACGGCGCATACCGCGCAAAGCAGCGCGAGCGCGCCGAGCGCGCAAAGGAGTATAATCACGGGAACAGGCATTGTAGCACCTCTTTGTAATTCGTAATTCTTAATTCGTAATTCGTAATGAAGGATGGACTTCATCCATACCTGATATTGCCGCATAATTACGCATTACGCATTACGAATTGCGCATTTTTACTGTTATACTTCTCTGTAAGAGCTCACGTCCAGCCAGCACCCTTCGCCCTCGCTCTCGATGGTGCCGCCGAGCACCAGATACTGGCCGATGGCCGGGGTGTGCTCGTCGTCCTTGAAATCAAGGCTCCAGCTCTCGTCGTAGTAGGGGTGCTGCAGCT
>CAMVBR010000273.1 GCA_947165755.1 uncultured Clostridia bacterium | reverse complement strand
CAGCCTGCGGTAGGCCGAAAGATAACGCTCCACCTCTTTTTTCGTTTGGAGCATACCCGACCGCCAGAAGGTCATGGGGCTGAAATGGTTGGTGATCACAAGCCCGTTGTAGCCCGCGGCAACGTACCGCCGCAGCAGGTCTTCGGGGGATATTTCCGCGCACAGGGAGACGTCCCCCGTGTGGCAGTGCAGCTCGTATCTATACATGGTGTTTCCTTTCGCGCCGTGCAATATAAGAATAGTATAACGCAAAATAAGCGAAAAGTCACGGTTGATTTTTTATGGGGCGTAGGGTATGATATAGGGGCGGAAAACCGCGCGATCATTTTTGAAAAAGAGAACGAAACGGCATGAAAAAACCGCTCACCTGCCCCGTTTGCGGGGGGCATTTAAAACTGAATATTGAAACGGGCGCGGCGACCTGCGGATCCTGCGGCGAGCCCCGGGAGGCCGACGCCGCCGAAGTGAAAAAGCTGCTGGATACCTGCGGCCGCGCCGAACGCTATGCGAGGCAGAACACCGCCGCCGGGTACCGCGAGGGGATCCGGCTGCTGAAAAGCATTGCCGCCGACGCGGACGTGGAGGATAGGATCACGACATACGAAACACAGCTCGGGGCGCTGGCCGAGCGGCAGACAAGGCAGCGCACCGTAACGGAAACCGCAGGCAAAAAAGATACCGCTGTGGGTATTGTGCTGCTGGTGGTGCTGGCGCTGCTCGCGCTGGCGGTAATCGCGGGCGTGATCGCGCTGATCGTGCTGTGGAGCCGTGGGCAGCTCTCCCCCACCACGGTGACCGTGATCGTTTGTGTGCTCGTTGTGCTTGCGATATTGGCAGTCATCGGCAAGGCGAAAAGCGGACGATGATGGAGATACTGGGCATAGGGCTTAACTAATATAACTAATATAACTACTATTATTACTATTACTATTATTTTCACGCATATTGTTATTCTTTTATTCCCGTTTTTGATTTCATAAAATGATATATAAGGGGTAAAAAAGTAGTAAGAGTAGTAATATCAGTAAGTTTTATCCAAGAAAGCGGCTGCGCCGCAGCGCCATGCGGCGCAGAAATTCCGCTTTCGATTCCGCCATCGCCGTTGCCCGCAGGGCAAAATCGGCGGGCGTTAAAAATCTTTTTGTTTAATAGGAAACGGAGAAGTTTCCTATTAAAGTACAAACCGGGCAACCTTTCGGCTGCCCGGTTTTTTGAATGCCATAGATGCAAATAATAAATACAACTTCCGCTTCTTGTATTTATTTATTCAGCTTGCAGATCCGGTTCCGCTCGTTGAGCTTGGCTTCGATCTTGGCGCAGAGCTGCTTTGCGGCGGCGAGGTCGCCGTCCACTACGGCGGTTTGCAGCTCGTCCACGGCGGAAACGAGGTCGGCTTCGATCTCGGCCACCGCGTCGCTGCTCACCGGGTCCGAATAACGGAATTTATCGGCAAGGGTGTTCAGGGTCTTTTTTGTTTCGGGGTCGGCGCACAGGCCCGCGATCGAGGCGGCCTTGCTCTGCAGCGCGCGCATGGTTTTAACGTTCGTTTTGAGAGCGGTATCCTGCCGCTCCACCTCGTCGCGCATGATATCGGCGGCAATAAAGCCGATGGCCGAAACGCCCAGCAGCAGCACGCATACGATGAGCGCCGCCCACGCGGGCACCTTGAAGGCGAAGCCCAGCGCCATGATCAGCAGGCTGACGATGATTTGCAAAGCGAGATAGATGATGCCGATGCGGGCGATGGGATAGCCGTAGAATTTCGATTTGACGGGCTCGCCGCGGTCAAACGCCGCGCGCATCACGTAGACCTGCGCCGCAATGGCGATCAGGCCGAATACGAAGGCCACCCAGTAAGCGGCGGTTCTGGGGAACGGCACCGCCAGCGTGATCACAAGATAGAGCGCCAGCGCGATACCGCCGATGATAAGCTGTTTTACGTTTCTTTTCTCCATGACTCAGTCCTCCTTCTTTCTGCCGCAGTTCGGGCAGAATTTTGTGGTAATGCCGGTCTGACCGCAATCGGGGCAGGTCCACGGGGCAGGGGCTTCGGGCTTTTTGGCTCCGCAGTCCGGGCAGAATTTACCGGTGATATTTTTACGGCCGCAGGCGGGGCAATCCCAACCATCGGCAGGCGCGGGCTTGGGCGCGCCGCAATCGGGGCAGAATTTACTGGTGATATTTTTACGGCCGCAGGCGGGGCAATCCCACGCGTCGGCAGGCGCGGGCTTGGGCGCGCCACAATCGGGGCAGAAGCGGCTGGTTATGTTCTTATGGCCGCAGGCGGGGCAATCCCAACCCGCCGCAGGGGCGGCGGGAGCCGCGGGCGTTTGCGCGGACTGCGCGCCGCCGAACAGATTGCCCATTTGCGGCAGGATATTGTTCATGGCGGCCATGCCGACGCCCATTTGCATCATATCCCCCAGAATACCGCCGCCGCTGCCGCCGCCGGTGACCGTATCGGGCCCCATATTGCCGATGCCCTCGGCATAGGCCTTTTGCACCTCGGCCTGCAGCACGTCCTTTTGGTTATAGCCCTTGGCTGCCATCACCTCGGCTTCGGTAAGCCCCTGCATACGGGCGGCCTGCGCTTCGGCCTGCGCCTCGATCACTTTGCGTTCGGCGGCGCGTTTCGCCACCTCGGTTTCGGTGGTCTGGCGTTCCAGCTCCGCTACGCGGCGGGCGGCCTCGATGGCGGCCTTACTCTGCTCTTCGGCGGTGCGGTACTGCGCCTGCGCCTGGGCTTCGGCGGTTTTTACCGTGGCCTCGGCCTGGATCACGCGGGTTTGCAGGGTGATGGTATGCAGCTCGCGGATGCGCTTGAAGTTGGGATCGTCCTCGGGCAGCACGATATTGGTGACGTAGAACTGGGGGATGGTGAGGCCGTATTCCTCAAACCCGGGCAGCAGCTTTTCGAGCAGCCGGGAGGAGATCAGCTCCAGCTTTTCATCCACCTCTAAAATATCGATGGCGTTTTCTTTGATCACGGCCGCAAGGTTCACCTTCACGGCGCTGGTGATGAGGGGCCGGAAGGAGGCCTGCAGGCTCTTGGCCATGTTCTCGCCGCTCTCCCACGCAATGCCCTTCATGGTGCCCACCAGCTTTACGAGCAGACGGCGGCTGTCGCTGACCTGCAGATTCAGTTCGCCGCTGGCGCCGAGCTCCAGCGGTACGCCGGTGAGCGGGTCGATGAAGCGCACCTTTTCGGGCGTGCCCCACTTGATGGCCATTTGCACCACCTTATTGATGAAGTAGACCTCGCTGTGGAAGGTGCCCTCGGTATCAGTGGGCAGACGGTAGAGCTTTTCAAGCAGCGGGAGCTGCTGGGTCTCAAGGGTATAGCGGCCCGGGCCGAAGAGATCGAGCGCCTGCCCGTCCTTGAAGAAGACGGCCTCCTGGCTTTCATGCACGATGAGCTGCGAGCCGAGATTGAAATCCTCAATGGGGTGCTTCCACACCAGCGTTTCGTTATCGCCCTCGTATTTGATGATGCTGGCAAGGCCGTCGTGCCGGATGGCCTCGGTGGCGACGCGCTCGGCAACGTCGTTTACCTTATCGCACACCGGGCAGGTATAGGTTTCGGCGCTTTTTGAGGTGCGCAGACGGATGCCGCACCGGGCGCAGGAGAACTCCACGGTTTTATCCTGCTCCGCCATGGTGTTGATGGGTTCACCGCACACGGGGCATTTCGCCGCCGCGCCTTTCGATTGGTCGAACACCACGTTGTTGCCGCAGTGGGGACAAACGCGGGAGGCAAGCTTATCGGTGCGCACGTCGATCACGTTGCCGCAGGCGCAGTCGATCTTTTTGCGGGCAAAAAAGCCGGTTTTGGCTTCGGCGTATTTCCCGCAGTTGGGACATTCGATTACAAATTTTGCCATAGTATATCTCCTTT
>CAMVBR010000272.1 GCA_947165755.1 uncultured Clostridia bacterium | reverse complement strand
ACCATGATCAAGAACGGCGAGAAAGAATACGATTTCGTTGAAGTGATGGCGTGCCCCGGCGGCTGCGTCAACGGCGGCGGTCAGCCCATCGTGCCGGCCCGCATCCGCAACTTTACCGACGTTCGCGCCATTCGCGCCGCGGCTCTGTATCAGGATGATCAGCAGCTCCCCGTAAGAAAGAGCCACGAGAATCCCGATATCAAGCAGATCTATGCCGAGTATTTCGGCGCGCCGCTTTCCCACAAAGCGCACGAGGTTCTGCACACGGCCTATACCGTTAGAAAGAAGTATTGATCTGGCATTTGCCGGGACGGCCTCGATCCGAAGCTGCCCCGGCTTTGTTCTTTTCGTCAGCTTTTTGAAAGAGGGTGCCGCATGAAGGATAGATTTTACCGTAAGTCCGGTTTTTTGTTCGCCGTATTTCTGCTCGCGTTTTTATCCGTGGCGGTGTTTTACGCACTCCGCGTTTACTGGGTGTTTTACACGCCGAATATGTGGTTTATCGGCGGCGCCATGGGGCTGTTCTTTATTCTGCTTGCAAACGCCGCGCTGGCGCTTACGCTCTACGGCCTGCGGCGGTACGGTTCCAGGCGGGAATACGAGATCCCGTTTTATCAAAAAAAATGGTTTTCCGTTCTCTGCGTGATCAGCGCCGTGCTCGCGCTGCTTGCGGCTGCTGCCGTCGTTTGCATTCTGGTATTCGGCGGTGCTGAAAGCGACCGCGTCGTGCTGCTTTACCTGAAACGCATGGCGCCGTGGATTGCCGTTGTGATCGGCGCGGCCGTAGCCGTGGTTATGCTGCCCGCCTGCAAGGGGCGGAAAAAGGCCGTGATCGCCGTGCTGCTCTGCGTTGCCGTTATTCTCGGTTCCGTTTCTCTTGCGTTCCCGCTCACGCCTTATAAGATCACGTCCGATCCGCTGGTACTGGATACGGGTTCCGATTATAGCGTCGTTTTCGCCACAAGCGCCAAGGGCACGGGATTCGTGGAATATGAATATAACGGCGCTGCGCACAAAACCTATGCGCAGGAAAGCGGCCGCATCATCGGCGACCGGCTGATCCACAGCGTTCGCGTTCCGTACCGGCATTTACAGAACAATACCTATACCGTTGGCAGCACGCGGGTGATCGAGGCGTATTCCTACGGCAGCCGCCTTGGAAAAACCGTAATAAGTAAGGCATATACCTTCACGGCCCCGAAGGGGAGCGAAGCGGAATATCTTGTGCTTTCCGATTGGCATTCTTACGTTGACAGGGCGTATGCGGCAGTTTCAAAGCTCGGGCATTACGACGCGGTCGTCCTGCTTGGGGACGCCGCTGCAGGCATGGATTTTGAGGAACAGGCCGCCGAGAATATCGTAAAATTCGGCGGTAATCTCACGCATGGCGCGATGCCCGCCGTATTCGTGCGGGGCAACCACGATACCCGCGGCGGGTTTGCCGATAAGCTGCCGTCGTATCTCGGGCTCGATTCCCTCTATTATACCGTCGAAATGGGCGACCTTACTTTTATCGTGCTGGATTCAGGGGAGGATAAGGAAGACGGCCATATCGAATACGGCGGCCTGAACGCTTTCACGCCCCACCGGCAGGAAATGGTGGAATGGCTGCAGAGTTCGGAGATGAAAGGGAAGCATAAGATCGCGCTTTCACACGCGTGGCAGATCTGCGAGCCGGAGCCGGAGCTTTCCCGCGCTGCGTGGCAGGCGCTTGACGACGCCGGCGTCCGATTGCTGCTTTCGGGGCACAAGCACGTGTGCAGGTTCCTGAGTGAGGAAAAGGAAGACGAGCAGGCTTTTCTCTCCGAATTTCCGCAGATCGCCGGGTATATCGACGGCGGGATCTCAGGCAAAAACTACGTTGCCTCCAAAATAAAGGTATCCGCTTCAGGCGTCGGTTTCCTTGCAAAGGACACGGCCGGAAACACCGTGTTGGAAATGGATCTGTCGTGGGCCGGGCGTTGAATTTTTCACATAATCATCGGAACGGTAATGCATTACCGTTCTTTTTTTTGTTGAAGTTCGGTTCATTTTACTGATAATACTTGTATTTATTAATTGTGAGTGCTATAATAAAAATAATTATATACAATATAAGGTGATGAAATGAGAACTTATTACGATCTGATCCCTTCGCAGCAGAACATTTACCTGCTTGTAAAGTTCAGCTTCCACAAAGAGATCGTTCAGATCCCAGCCTGCTTCTCCATGGATAAGGATATCGATTTCGATCTGCTCACCAAGGCGCTCAATATCGAGATCCAGCGCAACGATTCCCTCCGCCTGCGCTTTAAGAAGGTGGACGGCGATATCAAGCAGTATTTTCTTGAGGAGTATCACATAGACAGCGTTCCCACCATGACGTTTTCCTCCGACGAAGAGATGGACGAATATTTCGGCAAGGACGCGGTCACGCCCGTGCATTTCCTCAAGGGCGAGATCTTCCGCATCGTTTTCTTTAAACGCGCCAACGGCAACAAGGGCGTGTACCTGAACTGCTCCCATCTGGCCATCGACGCCATGGGCATGCTGGTGTTCTTTTTGGATCTGCTTGGCGTTTATAAAGCGCTGCTCACCGGCGAAGAGATGCCCGAGCCGCTGTACAGCTACGAGGAATACATTGTAAAGGAGCTCGAGCGCAGCCACGACGAGAAGCGTCTCGCCAAGGGGCAAAAATTCTATCAGGAGTATTTCGCAAAGGGCGGCGAGCCCTTCTATGCCGGCGTGCACGGACCCGAGCTGCTGGAAAAGGAGCGCAAAAAAGAGAAGAACCCCAATCTGCACGTGACCAAGGCCGCCTACGCGCCCTTTAACGATAAGGCGCTTGTGATCACCCGCGGCATCAGCGCCGAGGATTCCAAAAAGATCCTCGATTTCTGCGTCGCCAACAACGTGGCGCCCGAAACGCTGTTCACCTTTGCCATGCGCACCTACTGCTCTGCCATCAACTACCGCACCGAGGACGTGTTCTATAACCTGATGTGCTCCAAGCGCGTCTCGTTCAAGGACGTGCGCACCGGCGGCTGCATGGCGCAAACGCTGCAGGTCCGCACCATCATCCCCGAAACGGATACCTTCCAGCAGGGGCTGGAAGAGGTTTTCCGCGTACGTACGCAGCTCTACCGGCATCTGAGCTTTCCGTTCGTGTACGCCAGAGGCATGCTGATGAAAATGTATAACCACAGCACTACGCAGGGCGTGGCGTCGTTCATGTTCTCGTGGCTGCCGATCCCCATCGACCGCCTGACTGATTTCAAGTTCGATTTCAAAACCTATAATCTCGGCCGCTACTTCAACCCCCTGTACGCGATCTGCTATCCCGATCCCACCACAAACGGCATCATGATGCACTATATGTACCGCTGCAAGGTTGTGAGCGAGGCGGACGTGAACGCGCTGCACGATAATATGGTGAAGATCATTATGACCGGCATCGAGCATCCCGATACCCCTATCGGCAAGCTGATGGACGACGTGAAGCGATAAGGAGACGGAGTATGGCGCAATTTACAAAAGCTGACAAGAAATACATAGACGACATCCGCCATAAAGTCCATATGATGGGCGAGCTGTATACGCTGCGGCAGCTTCTGGACCGCATGGAGATCTACGGCGACCGCATCTGTATGGTGGAAAAGAAAAAGTGCGAGATCGTGCAGCACACGGTCCGGCAGTTCCGTGAGGACGTTTACGCCCTCGGCACCGCGCTGATCGAGTTGGGCTATCAGGGAAAGCACATCGGCATCGTGAGCGAAAACTCCTACGCGTGGGTGGTATCTTATTTCGCCGTGACCTGCGGCGTGGGCGTGATCGCCCCCATCGATAAGGAGCTTACGGACGAGCTCATCAGCTTCCTGTTTTCCAAAGCGGACTGCGAAGCGGTGTTCTTCTCAAAAATGTATC
>CAMVBR010000271.1 GCA_947165755.1 uncultured Clostridia bacterium | reverse complement strand
AGCGGTTCCGGGAGGCGGAGCTGGATTTTGAAGGCGTGGAATGGATCGGGCAGGGTTTCGCCCACGAGCTGTTCGTTGTGTACGCGAACGCCCACCCCGGCCTCCGCCTGATCCCCCTCAACGCAAATCCGGACGTGCAGAAAATGATCTGCCACGTTACGGCGGACCGGGAGTAAGTGGAGGTACAGGGCATAGGGTCCAGGGCTCAGACAGGGAACAAACTGATGAGCCCGCGGCCACAAGGGTAGGGCGGCATTTTATGCCGCGGTAATTACAAAAGGACGGAAAAATGTGCTTTACCGTAGCTGTTTTCCTCCTTTTGTAATTTTATAATCGCGCCGCAGGCGCAATCCTTGTTATGAAAGGTTCATAAACGGTTTTTATTTCATTACTTCAGCTCCACAATAAGGATTTGTGATTATAAAATTTTTTGCCTGAGAAAACAAACATCTTTTCCAAAGCGCAAACCGCAGGCAAAAAATTACCGCGGCATAAAATGCCGCCCTACCGTGTGGAGCCGAACCTCTCCCCGACAAACTGAAATCTACTCTTTTTATGCAAAAAACAGCCCTCCTTCGAGAGCTGTTTTCTTTATGGTTTTCAATCGGCTTTTTTGATTGCCAGCGCCTGGCCGGGGGAGACGGTAAGCTCGATCTGGCCGTTTTTGATTTCGGCCTTGCCCTTCGGCACATTGCCGTTGGGGGTGATCTCAAACACGTCGGCGGCAGGGAAGGGGGCGTCGGGGATATTCCAAAGGCCCGCTTTGCCCTGTTCGGAATAGGCGATGAAAACCGTGTTCTCCGCGTCGAGGGGCAGCAGCACGTCGCCGCCGTCCTTGAGCACGGTCCCGTTTTTGGTGATGCGGCCTTCCTTGCCTTTGCTCACAACGCCGCCGGAGAAGGTCACGGTGTGCTCACCGTTTTCGGTTTCCGCTTTCAGCCGGTCGTACCGGTTCAGGTAGAAGTAGGGGAGCTGCAGCGTGCAGAACTGCCGCATGAATTCGGCGGCCCAGTTTTCCGTTTTCGGGCCGTGCGCCATCCAGATATCCTCGCCGTGCATCGCGCCGTAGAATACCCGCAGCAGGGCGGGGTCGGTCAGGTGGCCGCTGTAAAGGGCGGGCGGGATCGCCATGCAGTCGGCAAGGTCCATATTGCTCGTCCACCACGTGGCTGGGATGCGCCCCAGCGTGCGTATGGGCACGGTTTTCCACGGCACGGGCGTCATATCCTCGCCCGCGGTAACATAGAGCTTACGGATGGGGTGCTCGGGGGATTCGCTGCGCAGCGGCGCCTCGCGGTAGGTGTATTCGCTGGTCACGTCGATGCCGCGGGCTGCGATATAGTCCAGCATTTTGTTGCGGGCGGCGTCCTGCGCCTCCACGCCGGTGCGGGGGTTCAGGTTTTCGGCGATGCAGAAGTTATCGAGATGCACCGTGCCCGCCTCAGTTACGGGCGTTACCTCGCAGAAGCGGTCGAACACCTGCCGGAACAGGCCGCTCTCCCAGAACTGCTTGTAGGAGGTCTTGTAGCCGTCGCGCCCGTTGAAGATCTCAATGGGCGTGGGCACGCCGTCCCTGTTGTTTACCACCGCGTTGGCCTTGGCGAGGGCGGGGAAGCAGGGCGTGGCGGTGTAGGCGTCCGATACGTTTACGTGAAAGCTCACCACGGTGCGGTATTTTTTCGCTTCGTTATACAGCCACCAAAGGCTGTCGCGGGCGGTGGGGTCGCAATCGCGCTTCAGGGCCTCGTTCACCACGTCCATTTCGGGGTAGCAGTCGTCGTGCCCCAGGCCCTGCCAGCCCACCAGATACACGATCTTCGTTATGCCCTGCGTAAGATTGTCCACGGCCTTTATGATATCCAGCGCCTCGGCGAAGGTGATGAATACCTTGCTTTCGCCGCGCTCGAAATCCGGGTTGGCCAGAAACATCTTCATCCAGAGCGTCCGGCTGTAGTCGTAATTCCACTTGCGGCCATCCATCATTTTCCCTCCTGCGCGTTCCACCATTCGGTGTAGGCGTCCGGGTAGTTGGTTTTGAAGCCGGTCACGCCCATATCGCAGATGGCCTGCCACCATTCGGGGTAATCGCCGAGGTTCGAGAACACTTTTATGCCCATCTTCGCCAGCATTTCCACGTCCGCCTTGGTAAAGGCCTCGTTGTTGAGGCCCACCTCCCATAAATCGGAGCGGCGCACGAAATCCATGGTGTCCTCGGTCAGAAAGCGGATATTCGCCCCCAGCCGCAGGCCGGCGGGCTTGCCCTTTGCGCGGTAGTGGGCCTGCATCTCCTCCAGCACGTCCCGGTTGCCCGAAAACAGGATATAGCGGGAAACGTTGGGGGAGGAAGCAAGGATCTCGTCCATGCGAGGGCACATGCCGGTGGTTTTGAACTCCACCTCCACGGTCAGGTCGTAATTTACAGTGGAAAGCCATGCGTCGAATTCCGGGAAGGTGATCAGGTGCGTTACCCGGTCCTCCACGTAGTCGGGCGGGGTGATCATGCGGCGGCCGCCGTAGTGCTCGGTCCACGGGTAGGGCGGGTATTTCAGCTTGAGGGCGTTGCGGTAGGGGATATCGAACCGCTTGATCTCTTCGGCGGTCAAATCCAGCAGCCGCTCGCGGTGCCGCTCGAAGGTCATGTAGCCTAACGTGCCGTTGTGGGTGACGATGATCTCGCCGTCGCCGCTGGGCTGGATATCCAGCTCGATGCCCTCAAAGCCCAGCTCGGCAGCCTTCTGAAAGGCCTCGAGGGTGTTTTCGGGGGCAAATTGGGTCACACCCGTGTGGGCGAAGCGCATGGGAAAGCCCGGATAGTCTGTTTTCATAAGAACACCTCGTTTATTGGTTTTTTGAATCGGAACGCAGTTGAGAAGCAAATTTCAGTTTGTCGCTGCGTAAGTGACCAGTGACCAGTGGCCAGTGACCAGTGACTGGCGATCCTGTGACCGGATCAGTCTGCCTTAACAGATGCTGACCACTGACCACTGGCTGCTGGCCACTGGAATTTGTAGGGCGTCGAGCCCTACAAATTCCAATCAGCCGTCAAATTTCAATCGCTTTGCAGATCTCCGGCACGATAAAGCGGATCTCGGGGTGGGCCTTCGCCACGGTTTTTTGCAGCCGCTTAACGCTCACGTTGCGGGTGACGGGCGGAAAGGCGTCGTCGAAATGGTCCACCAAAACGGCCTTGGGGGTGTATTTATCGATAAAGCCCTTTGTTTTCTCGGGCACGAACACGCTGCCGCCGTTGGCAAGCACCAGCAGATCCACGTTCTTCGGGTAGGTGATTTCGGGCGTATCGCGGAAGGAGCCGGTGAGGAATATTTTTTTTCCCTCATGGGTGATCTCGTAGGCCACGATCTCGTGGTTCTCGGGCATTTTATGGTTCAGATACGCCTGCCGGAACAGCCGCGGCAGCATCAGAACGCACTTCGGCACCACGGTGAGGATGTAGATGGGGTCGAATACGATATGTCGGAACTGCCACACCCTTACGGTGAATTTGCCGAAGGCGAGCGTATCGCCGGGGCGGATCACCCGGATCCTGTTTTCGGGCGCGCCGAAGGCGACCATGGTTTTCTTCGGCGTTTCGGTGCAGTACACCGGCACGTTTTCATCCGTTTTTATCAGCGCGGGAATGCTGTAAATATGGTCCAGGTGCCCGTGGGTCACCAATACCGCGTCAAAGCCCGCAAAGCCCTCTATGGGGGTGGTTTCAATGCGGGGGTTCATGCGCACGAAGGGGTCGAACAGCAGCTTGGTTTCGCCGTCGTCCAGCCCGATGGTGGCCGTGCCGTACCAGGTAAGCTTCATGTGGAGTCTCTCCTTTTATGGGTGGATTTCAGTGTGTCGCGCTGTTGGCGTATAGCTGCAAGCTACAAGCTGCAAGCTGCAAGCAAATTAGAAATGTGCGGATGTTGT
>CAMVBR010000270.1 GCA_947165755.1 uncultured Clostridia bacterium | reverse complement strand
ACGAAAAGCCTTGACGGCGTTCACTTCGTGTTTCACCCGGGCAAGGAGCGGGCGCATCTGGGCAGCCGCAGGTTCATTTCGATGCTCACAGCCGATAAGGTGAAAAAGCTGCGCTACGTGAATCAGGATAACGATAAAACGCAGTTCGGCGTGGATACGCTGGCCGACGTGCTTGATTTTCTGCGCGGCAAATGCTATATCAACGTAGATAAATTCTGGACGGATATTCCCGGCATCAGCAGGGTAATCCGCCAGACGGGCGTGGAAAAGCAGGTGATCGTAAAAACCGAGCTGAAGGAATCGCACTTAAAGCCCCTCAGGGAGTGCGCCGCCGATTTCATGTTCATGCCCATCGTGCGCGATACCGATACCGTAACCGACCGGCTGCTGCAGGAGGGCGTGCGCTGCGTGGGCGCGGAGGTATTGTTTGAAAAAGAAACGGCCCCCGTGGCGTCGGAGGCCTATATCTCCGCCATGCACGAAAAAGGCATGGCGCTGTTCGTGAACGCCATCGTCTACAACTACCGGGCGGTGCTTGCCGCCGGGCACAACGACGATATTTCGGTGGCCGGCGCGCCGGACGAGGGCTGGGGCTGGCTGCTTGGTAAGGGGTTCGATATCATTCAAACCGATTGGTGCGGCATGCTGCGGGACTATATCAACCGGCGTACTGATAGCATCTGACGTAATCCACCAGCATGGACGCGGGCAGAAAATCGTTTTGCGCCACGTTTTCTTCCACACCAATGGATATGATGAGATACAGCGGCACCCGGCATACGCCGCCGAAGGACGTGCGCGCGGTCTCAACCCCGTTGACGTAGAAGATATACTCGTTTTCGTTCCACTCCACGCCGTAGGTATTGAAGGTGTGATAGGGGTCGTTCGCGTAGAACCAGCCCTGGATCTCCTTCTTGTGGGCGTCGCCGTAGGCGTCCACGTGTACGGTATGGTAAACGGAACCGTAATATTTGCCGTTTTGATCGTAATCGGTGGGCGTTTCAAACACGTCGATCTCGGCGCCGGAAACGCCGCCGTCCGTATCGTCGGCCCACATGCCGTCGGTGAGCAGCCAGAAGGCCGGGTTGAGCCCCGCCCCCTCGGGCAGGATGCAGCGGATCTCAAAATAGCCGTAGAGCTGCTCGTAGCCCGTGTGGTCGCCCGAATAGTTTTTATTGGGATTGGTCTCCATGCCGTAGGAATAATACCCTGCGCCCTTGGGGCCGTTTTCTTTATACGCCACCGTCAGCTTGAGGCAGCCGTCCTCGGTAAAGCTGACCTGACTGCGGTTCCACCAGGCGGTATCGCGCAGCTGGGTATCGTTTTCGCCGTAAACGTAGTGGCCCTGCCAGATGGAGGTATCGAACCCGTGATCGAATTCATCGCTCCACACAAGATTGAAACGGCTCATATCGATGCTGTCTTTATAGGGTGTTACGGGGCGGTCCGCCACCGCCGCGCCGAAGAGCTGCCCCAGCACTGTGACCAGCGCCGCAACGCGCCTGAATTCGCCGCCGAACAGGGCTTTGAAAACGGAGGCCAGAACCGTGCCGATCCCGGCGAAGGAAGCCAACTGACGTTTTGTGAACAGTGAAAAAGAAGACTGCATACGTATACCTCCCATTTGATTTGATTTCAGTATAGCAGGAGATCCGCAAAAAAGCAAGCAGGCAGTTTTTTATTGCAATTTGCCCTAAAACGCATTATAATGGAATTACATTGGGAACAGGAGAAAATATATGCTGAAAAAACAAGCCGCAAATATCGTTTCCGGCTCAAGGATCGCCGCGGCCCTCGTGCTTTTTTTCTTCAAGGACGTGACCGGGTGGTTTCTGGCCCTGTACTGTTACTGCGGCGTTTCGGACCTGATCGACGGGCCGATCGCAAGAAAAACCGGCCACACGAGCGTGGTGGGCGCCATGCTGGATACCGTAGGCGATATCCTCACCTACCTTGCGCTGGCCAAGATCCTGATCATGCATAAATACGTGCCCGCGTGGGTGATCGTATGGATGCTCGGCACCGCCGTGGTGTTCGCCGTATCGGGCTTTATCGCCCTGAAGCGCTTCGGCAGGTTTTCGCTGGTGCATTCCCTGTTCGGTAAATTCCTCGGCGTGAGCGTTTTCGCGCTGCCGTTTGCGATGAAATTCAACTTCGGCGTGGCGTGGATGGGCGTGATCTGCACGATCTCCAGCATCGCCGCCTTGGAATCCGTTACCATCGAGAGCCTGAGCGATACGCTGGAAACGGACCTCACCTCGATCCCCAAGCTCCTCAAGGCGAGAAAAGCGAAGAAGGCCCACTGAGCGGACCGCGGTTTTTAAAGAAAAAATTCCAGTGGTCAGTTGCCAGTGGTCAGTGGTCAGCATCTGTTAAGGCAGGCTGATCCGGTCACAGATCGCCGGTTACCGGCCACTGGTCACTGGCCACTGGCCACTTACGCAGCGAAAAACTGCAGTTTCAAAGTCGTTTACACGAAAATCCGTGAAATTCAAAAAAGGAGGATTTTTATGCCTTATATCAAATTGACCACCACCGCAAAGGTGACCGACGACAAATGCGCGCTGCTCAAGGCGAAATTCGGCAAGGCCATCGAGAGCTTTGCGGGCAAAAACGAAAACTGGCTCATGGTGGCCGTGGACGACGGCAAACGCATGTGGTTCAAGGGCGATAACAGCGCCGACACCGCCATGGTGGACGTGGAGCTGCTGGGCGACGTGGACGCCGCCGACAGCGAGACCATGACCGTGCGCGTTTGCGAGATCCTGAACGAAACGCTGGGCATCGCGCCCGAGCGGGTGTACGTGAAGTATACCGGCTACCGAAACTGGGGCTGGAACAAAATGAATTTCTGACGGATCAAATATTTTCGATCCGCGCAACGGTTTCCGCCTTTTTGCCGTCTTATAGACGAAAGGAGGGTTTTTCTATGCTCGGAAAAAAGAAATGTAAGATTTTAAGAGAGATCCGCCGGCAGATCGCAAGCGAAAACGACATTCCCTTCGTAACAGAGGAATGCCGCTATCAGGGCGAGTGCAAGGGCACCTGCCCGAAGTGCGAAAGCGAACTGCGGTATTTGGAAGCGCAGATGGAAAAACGCCGTTCTCTCGGCAAGGCCGTCACCGTTTCGGCGGTGGCGCTGGGGTTGGCCACCGGCATGGCGGGCTGCGGCCGTCAGCCGGAGGGCGATCTGCAGGTGCTCGAGGGCGAAGTGCCCTATATCGAAGAGACCACCGACGCCGACCCCACCGAGCCTCCCGAAGCGCTCGCAGGCATGATCGCGCCCGAAACCGAGCCAGAGGAATTTGAGCTGGAGGGCGACGTGGTCTATGCGCCGGAGGAAGAAGAAACCGAGACCGCCTCTCTTGCAGGATCCATCGCTTATTTCACGGAAGAGAGCGAAACGCCGTCGGACGCCGCGGACGCGCAGAACTGATATGGGTTCTGAAGCTCCCCTGTTCCCGCTGCTTGCGCTCTCCCGCCTGCGCATGGAATCGGACGGCGCGGGCGTTACCACGCTTGTTGCCGGGGCAGGCTGCACCCTCGGCTGTAAATACTGCATCAACGCCCGGCTGCTGAAAGAAAAGCAGCCCGAATGGATCGCGCCCGAGGAACTGCTGCGGCGCACCCGCATCGATAACCTCTATTTTCAGGCCACCGGCGGCGGCCTGTGCTTCGGCGGGGGCGAGGCGCTGCTGCACGCGGACTTTATCGCCGCCTTCCGTGCGCTGATCGGCTCGGCATGGAAGCTGACGGCGGAAACCGCCCTGTGCGTGCCGCTCGAAGCGCTGGAAACCGCGATCGGGGCGCTGGACGCCTTTATCGTGGACGTGAAGACCGCCGACCCGGAGATCTACCGCCGCTACACCGGAAAAGAAAACGATATCGCGCTCCAGAACCTCAAAACGCTGCTCTCGCGCATCCCCCCGGA
>CAMVBR010000269.1 GCA_947165755.1 uncultured Clostridia bacterium | reverse complement strand
ATCAAGGCCACGCCCCGCATGGCTTATTATATGCAGTATTCCCGCCGCATCGTGGAGATCTACCTGCGCTGGGTTTCCATAGACGACCTTTTGGTGTATTCCATCGACGAGGTGTTCATCGACGCCACGCCCTACCTGAAGACCTACGGGCTCACCGCCCACGATTTCGCCATGAAGCTGATCCGCGAGGTGCTGCGCGAAACCGGCATCACCGCCACCGCGGGCGTCGGCACCAATCTGTACCTGGCCAAGGTGGCCATGGATATCGTGGCGAAGCACATTCCCGCCGACGCGGACGGTGTTCGCATCGCTGCGCTCGATGAAACCACCTACCGTGAGCAGCTCTGGTGCCACACGCCCCTTACGGATTTCTGGCGCGTGGGCAGGGGCACCGCCCGTAAGCTGGAGCAGTACGGCATGCGCACCATGGGCGACGTGGCGCGGTTTTCCGAAAGGAACGCCGCGCTGCTGTATAAGCTGTTCGGCGTGAACGCGGAGCTGCTCATCGACCACGCCTGGGGCTGGGAGCCCACCGAGATCCGCCACTGCAAGGCCTACGAGCCCGAATCCCGTAGCCTGAGCGCCGGGCAGGTGCTGCCCCGGCCCTACGCAGCCGCCGAGGGGCGCATCGTGGTGCGGGAAATGGCCGACGCCCTCGCCATGGAGCTGGTGAAAAAGGGGCTTGTGACCGATCAGGTGGTGCTGGACGTGAACTACGACGCCTCCAACCTCACCGATCCCGCCGCCCGCAGGGCCTACAAGGGGGAGATCGCGGCGGATTACTACGGCCGTCCCGCCCCGAAACGGGTGCACGGCTCAAAGAACCTTTCGGGGTATATGGCCTCCTCCGCCCATATCATGGAGGCTGCCGCCGAGATCTACGACGCCGTCGTGGATCCGGCCCTCACCGTGCGGCGCTTCAACGTGGCGCTCACCCGGCTGCTCACTTTGGGGGAGGCGCAGGCGCTGGCTGACGCCGCTCCGCCCGAGCAGCTCAGCCTGTTCGTGGACCATGCCGCCGAGGAAAAGAAGCGTCGGGAAAACGCCGCCGCCCTCGAAAAAGAGCGGCGCGTGCAGCAGGCGGTGAACGCTTTGCGCGATAAATTCGGCAAAAACGCCGTGGTGAAGGGGCTCAGCCTGCAGGAGGGCGCCACCGCCATCGACCGCAACAACCAGATCGGCGGGCATAAAAAATAGTCCCGCGAAAGGAGACGCCCATGACCGAAGCGAGAAAAAAATACGGCGATATCATCGACCACCCGCACTTCGTTTCCCCCGATCACCCGCCCATGGCCATAGAAAACCGTGCCGCCCAGTTTTCGCCCTTCGCGGCTTTAACGGGGTACGATGATCTTGTGGCCGAGGCCGCCCGTTTCACGGGGGAGCGCGTCACGCTGGACGAGAGCAAAAAAGAAGAGCTGGACCGCATCCTCTCTTTCCTGCTGGCGCAGCCGGCGCCGCCGACGGTATCCGTTACTTATTTTTTGCCGGACGAAAAGAAGGCGGGCGGGGCTTACGTCACCGTCACCGGCGGGCTCGAGCGGTTCGACCAAACGAAAAAGACCTTGCGCCTCAGCGGCGGCGAGCGCATCCCCGTGGAGGATGTGATCGAGATCGAGGCGGAGGATGCAGGGGAGTGAGACGGTAAATTTCAGTTTGTCGCGCTGAAAGCGCGACAGCTAAATTGTGCTGCGCACAGCTAAATTTGCCTACGGCAAGCTAAATTTGCTTCGCAAGCTAAATTCGCCTGCGGCGAGCTGAAAAGTTCATTGCGCAGCGTTGTAACTTCAGCTATCGAGCGTATGCGAGATAATTTAGCTGCCCCGTCAGGGGCAATTTAGCTATTGCGTCAGCAATAATTTAGCTGCCGATTCTTCGGCAATTTAGCTGCAGTTTGTGGGGCATCGAGCCCCACAAACTGCAATTTCTCTTGCAAACTCCTTTTATCTCTGCTATAATACTCTCATCTGCAGAAAGGAAGCGAACGCCTTATGATAAAATTGATCAACCGTGACGATACGAAGATGACCGTAGCCCTTTCGGGCCGCATCGATTCCGCCAACGCCGCCGCCGAAGAGGAGGCGCTGAAGGCCGCCGTAAACGGCTTTACCGGCGCATTGGTTCTGGACGCCGCCGGGCTGGAATACATCTCCAGCGCAGGTCTGCGCGTGATTTTGCGTCAGAAGAAGGCCAACCCCAACACCGTGATCGTGAACGTATCTCCCGACGTATACGAGATCTTCGATATGACCGGCTTTACCGAGATGATGGATATCTCCAAGGCCTACCGCAAGGTAAGCGTTGAGGGCTGCGAGGTGATCGGCGAGGGCGCCAACGGCAAGGTGTACCGCATCGATGCCGATACCATCGTAAAGGTGTATAAAAATCACGACGCGCTGCAGGAGATCCACAACGAGCGCGAGCTGGCCCGCAAGGCGTTCGTAATGGGCGTGCCCACCGCCATCCCCTACGACGTGGTGCAGGTGGGCGATCTCTACGGCTCCGTGTTTGAGCTGCTCAGCGCCAAATCCTTCGCAAAGCTGCTCATCGCCGACGCCTCCCTGCTGGATGCGCTCGCCAAAGACAGCGTCGATATCCTCAAAACCATCCATTCCACGGTACTGAAGCCCGGCGAGCTGCCCGATAAAAAGGCCGAGGCCGTCGTTTGGGCGGATTTCTGCAAGGATTACCTGCCCGCCGAGGTGGGCGAAAAGCTGGTGCGGCTCATGAAGGAGATCCCCGATACGCTGAATATGCTGCACGGCGATTATCATATCAAGAACATCATGCGGCAGAAGGATGAAAACCTGCTCATCGATATGGATACCCTCTCTATGGGCCACCCCATCTTCGAGTTCGCCGCCATCTACCTCGCCTACGTCGGTTTTTCGTGTATCGACCACAACAACGTAAAGGAATTCCTCGGCATCACCTACGACCAGGGCGCGGCTTTCTGGCACGCCACCCTGAAATACTACTTCGGCACCGAGGACGAAGCCACGCTTCGCGATATCGAAAACAAGGCCGCCGTGATCGGCTTTGCCCGTCTGCTGCGCCGCACCGTGCGCAAGGCGAAAGAGAGCGAGGAATACAAAGCAAGGCTGCTCGAATACTGCGTGCAGGCGCTCACCGATCTGGTGCCGCAGCTCGATACCCTTTCGTTCTGATCGGGCGTCGCCGGCATGCGCATCCTTGAGATCACCGGCGTACCCGATCTCAGTGCGAATGAATCTGTTTTTTCGTATGGAAAACGGCGCTGTGAGAAACAATACTTCCGTATCGGCTCTGATACGCAAGCTGCTTTATGCCGTCGGGGGCCTTTGCCGCCGCAAGGAACGGGCTGCGCCGCCCTGTTCTGCTTCGAAAGGGGATGAAACGAATATGCAAACGCTGGAACTGGAAGCCACCAATGAGAATCTCGCCCGTGTGAACGAATTTATCGACGGGTTCCTTGAGGCGCGCGATTGCCCCATGCGCGCCCAGATGCAGATCGATCTTTGTGTGGAAGAGATCTTCGTGAATATCGCCAATTACGCCTACGGGGAGGAAACCGGAACGGCGACGATCCGTATCGCCGAAGAGAACGGCGTGTTCACGCTGGTTTTCGAGGACGCCGGTATACCCTACGATCCGCTCAAAAAGGCGGACCCGGACGTGACCCTGTCGGCGGAGGACCGGCAGATCGGCGGGCTGGGGATCTTTCTCGTGAAAAAGAATATGGATACGGTGAGCTACCGCCGTGAAAACGGCAGGAACGTACTCACCATGACGAAATCCGTCGCGCCGGGGGCGTAAGGCCCCGCTGCGCGATCAGCCCGCCCGGGAAACCGGACGGGTTTTTTTTGGAGGTAAATTTCAGTTTGTCGGGGAGTCTGAGGCGCTAACGCG
This sequence comes from uncultured Clostridia bacterium, assembly GCA_947165755.1. Lineage (GTDB taxonomy): Bacteria > Bacillota > Clostridia > Oscillospirales > Acutalibacteraceae > RUG806. The sequence goes on along the minus strand of CAMVBR010000269.1, from coordinate 56 downwards.
GCCCCGTGGGACAGGGGACGGGGGATTGTACCAACGGAAATACATTCCATAGCTTT
>CAMVBR010000268.1 GCA_947165755.1 uncultured Clostridia bacterium | reverse complement strand
ATGCGATATATCTCGCTTTGCTCGATGCGATATACGCAAACTTCGTTTGCGTGTGATATGAGATGAATTCCGGTGGAATTCATCTCATGTCGGGCTGCCGCCCGACAAACTTCGTTCCGACGTCTTTTCCTTCCAATACGTCATAAAGCACCGCCGGGTCCTTGCCGTTGGCGATCACCATATCGGTGCCCGCGCTTGTGGCGATCTTGGCGGCCTCTATTTTCGTGGTCATGCCGCCGGTGCCCACCTTCGAGGCGGAGCCGCCCGCCAGCGCTTCGATTTCGGGGGTGATCTCCTCCACCCGGGCGATGCGCTCGGCCTCCGGGTGCTTGTTGGGGTCGGCGGTAAACAGGCCGTCGATATCCGAGAGCAGCACTAAAAGATCCGCGTTCACGCTCACGGCCACACGCGCGCCGAGGGTATCGTTGTCGCCGATGTTCAGCTCCTGCGTGGCGACGGTATCGTTTTCGTTGATGATGGGGATCACGCCCATTTCCAGCAGCTTGTGCATGGTGGAAATGAGGTTTTCGTATTGCTGCGGGTCGATGAAATTGTGGGCGGTGAGCAGCAATTGCGCCACGGTGTGGTTATACTCGCCGAAGTACTTATCGTAGGTATACATCAGCTCGCATTGGCCGATGGCGGCCAGCGCCTGCTTCATACTAAGCTCGGTGGGGCGCTCGGCCACGGCGGCCTTGCCCCGCCCCATGCTCACGGCGCCGCTGGATACGATGATCACCTCGTACCCGGCGTTTTTGATATCGCTTACCACCTTGCAGAAATTCTCTATATGTCTTATATTCGGGTGCCCCGTGGCGTATGCCAGCGTGGACGTGCCGATCTTGATCACGATGCGCATATCAGTAGCCCTTTTTTCCCTCTAAGGATTCGTCGTTTTCGATCCAGTCCGAAACCGGGATCACGCGGTAATCGCTTTCGGTATCGCGGATCACCACTTCCTTGATGCCGGCGTTGATCACCATGCGCTTGCACATGGAGCAGCAGCAGGAGTTCGCCACGTAGCGGCCGTCGGGCTCCACGCCCGTGAGGTACATGGTGGCGTCGATCATCTTATCGCGCGAGGCGGAGATGATGGCGTTGGCCTCGGCGTGTACGCTGCGGCACAGCTCGTAGCGCTCGCCGCGCGGGATCTTCAGCTCGGCGCGGATGCAGTAGCCCAGATCGGAGCAGTTTTTGCGTCCGCGGGGCGCGCCCACGTAACCGGTGGAGATCACCTCGTCGTTCTTCACGATCACGGCGCCGTAGGAGCGCCTAAGGCACGTGCTGCGTTTGGATACCGTCTGCGCCAGATCCAGATAGTAGTTGCGTTTGTCCCGTCGTTCCATGTTGATGTCTCCTTTTTGTGAAGATAATGGATGTATAAAATGAGGAATTAGGAATGAGGAATTAGGAATGAGGAATTAGGAATGAGGAATTAGGAATGAGGAATGAGCGCCGAAGGCGCTTTCGCGGCGAGTGCCGCGGCGTGCGGGATGCACGATTATAATATAATAATGGGGTATCATTATTCTTGCAACTTGCAACTTGAAAGCGAACGGCAAATCACACCGTTTCGCCGATCAGGTCATACTCGTCCGTATCGTTGATGCGCACGGTGACGAAGTCGCCCACGTTCAGGTCGCGGTCCGAAACGAAGCGGATCGAGGAATCGATCTCGGGGGCGTCCATCCAGGTGCGCCCGCCGTAGGAATCCGAAAAGCCGTCGTAATCCTCCACCACGCATTCCACGTGCTTGCCGATCAAAAGGGCCTGTTTTTCGGCGAAGATGCGGTATTGCTGGTCCATGAGCACCTCGCCCCGGTGGGCGGCCAGCGCCGGGTCCACCTGATCGGGAAAGTCGTAGGCCGGGGTGCCCTCTTCGCGGGAATAGGCGAAGCAGCCCAGCCGCTCGAAGGCGGCCTCGTCGATGAATTCGCTCAGTTCGTCGAAATCCTCGTCCGTTTCGCCCGGAAAGCCGGTAATGAAGGTGGTGCGCAGCACCGCGTCCGGCAGGTACTCGCGGATCTTGCGGATGAGCGAGAGCAGGCTCTCCTTGTCGCCGCTGCGGTGCATGGCCTTCAGCACTTTGCCGCTGGCGTGCTGCAGGGGCAGATCTATGTAGCGCAAAATTTTGGGGTTATCGCGTATGGTCTCCAAAAGCTCGTCGGTGATGCGGTCGGGGTAGCAGTACAATAGGCGGATCCAGTGTATGCCGTCGATCTTCACAAGCTCTTTCAGCAGCGCGGGCAGCTTCAGTTCGCCGTACAGGTCCAGCCCGTAGCGGGTGGTATCCTGCGCGATCACGATCAGCTCCTTTACGCCCTGCGCAGCCAGCGCCTCGGCCTCGCTTACCACGCTCTCGATGGGGCGGGAGCGGAAGGGCCCGCGGATCTGCGGAATGGCGCAGTAGGCGCAGCAGTTGGAGCAGCCGTCCGAAATCTTGAGGTAGGCCCAGTGCTCGGGGGTGGTGAGCACCCGCTCGCCGGAGAGGGGCAGCGTGGTTTTCTCGGGGTAAACGCTCTTGGTCTCGCCCGCCAGCGCCTGCTCCACAAAGGCCACGATATCTCCGTTTACGCCGAGGCCCGCCACGGCGTCCACCTCTGGCATCTCTTTGAGGATCTCGTCGCGGTAGCGCTCGGCCATGCAGCCGATCACAAGGATCTTGCCCACGTCGCCGTCCTCTTTATACTGGCCCATTTCCAGAATGTTATCTATGGCCTCCTGCTTGGCGGCCTCAATAAAGCCGCAGGTGTTGATGATCACCACGTCCGCGCCGAAGGGGGTATCGATCATCTCATACCCGGCGGCCTGCAGCTTTGCGATCATCAGCTCGCTGTCCACCTGATTCTTCGGGCACCCGAGAGAAATAAAACCGATTTTTTCTTTCATATTATCTGCTCCGTTCCGCATTCCGCATTACGCATTACGAATTACGCGCCGTCGTCCTGCATTGCAGTCCCGTCTGAGATCTCCACCACTTCCCGGATCTCCCGCATGCTGTACCCGGCGGCAAGCAGCCGCCGCAGCAGCCGGTCAACGTCCTTTTTCGTGGGGGCGTCCGGCAGGCGCATTTTGCTTATTATATCTATTATACCTTGTTTTCTGTCAATATCAAGCCCGTTTACCGCATTTTTTGCGGTTTCGGCGTCGATCCCGCGCGAAAGCAGCTCCTGCAGGATGCGCTCGGGCGCCCACGCCTTGCGGCGGTAAAGCTCTTCGGCAAGCGCGTCGGCAAAGGCGGCGTCGTCCACCAGCCGGCTTTCGCGCAGCTTTTCCATGGCGGCGTCCACCGCGGCGGGGGAATATTTTTGCCGCAGCTTGCGTTTCAGCTCGGCTTCGCCGTGGGCCCGCTGGCCCAGCAGCCGCAGGGCCTTTTCGTAGGCGTCGCTGCTCTCCCCCTCCAGCCGCAGCGCCTCCAGCGCCTCGGGCTCGGCCTCGGTTTCGCCGCAAAGGGAAGAGGCGTACCAAATGAAAGCAGGGACGGTGAATTGGTATTCACCGTCCGCAAGTACGTTGATTCTTCCTTTTTTCGTGAACGTGGTGGTCAGCTCCATCAGTCGGCGGCAATGTCGATCTTGATCTTGGCCAGCCTGCCGCTGTTGGGCGCGATGGGCGCTTCGGCGGCGGCCTCCTCGGCTGCCACGTCGTCGTCTTTTGCGCCGTCATGCGCGGGGATCATGGCCGCGCGCACCCTTGCTTCCACCTCGGCGGCGAAATCGGGGTTATCGGCAAAATACTGCTTCACCTTATCGCGGCCCTGGCCGATGCGCTGCTCGCCGTAGGAGAACCACGCGCCGCTCTTCTGAATGATGCCCAGCTGCACGGCCATATCCACCATTTCGCCCTCTTTGGAAATGCCCTTGCCGTACATGATATCGAATTCCGCCTCTCTGAAGGGGGGCGCTACCTTGTTCTTTACGATCTTGGCGCGGGTACGGGAGCCGATGAACTCGTTGCCCGGGGCCTTGA
>CAMVBR010000267.1 GCA_947165755.1 uncultured Clostridia bacterium | reverse complement strand
CCGAAGAGGAGATCGCCGATAAAACCGGCTTCCGCTTCGAGGGCCATTCCGCCAGCGGCGGCACCTACACCGGCCACACCGCATGGATGTACAGTTACGGCGACGTGATCGAATATACCGTCACCTTTGCCGATCAGACCGCCTCCATGCGCGTAAGGTGCGTGCAGCGCGTTGCCTATGAAATCACCGCAACCGCGGACGCGGTGGACGCGTGGCCCGCAAGGTATCTTTCCAGAAACGAGATAGGGCTCACCGTAACCCGTACCTACAACGGCGAAACCGAGGATATTACCGACGCCGTCACGCTGGACTTCAACTACGTCTCCAACCCCGGCACCATCACGGTCAGAGTATATTACCGTGACCCGGCAGTGGACAATGCCGATCGCATGATCGGCGAGGTGAACGTAATCGCGAAGCAGCTCACCACGTTCGAGGTTCGCGGCCTTCCCGCCTCCCTCACCCTGGACAGATATGCTTTTTACGATCTTTCCAACGTTAAGATCTACGCGATCAAAGACGGTGTGGAAACGGAGATCGACAACACCTGGTTCTCCTTCCGGATGGAACGGAACGACGGCGAGACCACTTACGCCGGGTTCGTTGATACACAGGTCCCCGGTACGGGCACGCTGTATGTATACGGAAATTACGGAAGCGAATACGTACCGGACAGCATCGTTGCGAATAACGGGATCCCCGTGATCGTTGAGGACGCCGAGCTGGTGCTCGAGGGCGCCCAAACCGAAGTGGAACAGTGGGGCGTGTATACCCTCACCGGCGAGGTTTATACCCGCAATCTTGCCACCGGCGTACTGACCCCCGCTGTTTATGTATCTTTGAACTACCGCACCTCTACGGGTGTTGTGAACCGGTTCTATACCGGTAACCCCGGCAAATATGAGCTCACGCCTTACGTATATATTCAGTATCTGGGGAACGTGGACGTGACGCCGATCACCGTAACGGTTGTATGCACCGAACACGATCTCGTGCCTACCGAGGCGGTTCCCGCCACCTGCACCGAGCCCGGCAACGTCGCCTACTGGACCTGCAGCGTATGCGAAAAGGTCTTTGCCGATGAAAACGGCGAAACGGAGATCACCCTTGCCGATACCGTGATCCCCGCCGGTCACGCGCTCACAGAGCACCCCGGCGCGCAGGCCACCTGCACCGAGAACGGCAACCTGCCCTACTATGAATGCGAAAACTGCGGCAAGTTCTTTGTGGACGGCAACGCCGAAAACGAGATCGCGGACCACAGCGAAGTGATCCTTCCGGCGCACCACACCCTTGAGGCGCACGGCGCGAAGCCCGCCACCTGCAAGGAAGAAGGCAATATCGCCTACTGGTATTGCACCGTATGTGAAAAATACTTCAGCGACGAAGCCGCCGAAAACGAGATCGCGCTCAGCGATACCGTGATCGCAAAGCTCACCGCGCATACGTGGGATAACGGCGCCGTCACCAAGCCCGCCACCTGCGGGGAAGAGGGCGTGAAGACTTTCACCTGCACCGTATGCAGCGCCACCCGCACCGAGCCGATCGCCAAGCTCGCCGCCCACACCTGGAACGGCGGCAGCGTAACGAAGGCCCCCACCTGCACCGCCAAGGGCGTGAAGACCTTTACCTGCACCGTGTGCGGCGCCACCCGCACCGAGGAGCTTGCCACCGTCGGCCATAAGGACAGCAATAAAGACGGCTGGTGCGACTTCGGCTGCGGCACGGCCATGGGCACCGAGCCCGCGAATCCCGACACGCCGAGCCAGCCCTCCGACAGCGGCAAGTGCAAATACTGCGGCGAAACACATACCGGCTTCTGGGGCAGGATCGTTCAGTTCTTCCACAACATCGCCTACTTCTTCCGCAGCCTGTTCCGCCGCTGAGCGAACGAATCAGTAATACCGTGATATAACGACCCCGGCTTACCTCAACGAGGTAAGCCGGGGTTCAAATTTCAGTTTAGCGCACAGCGCTAAACTGAAATTTAGGTAAGAGGTAAGAGTGAATAGTGAAGAAGAAAAGCGTTCTCGCCTGCCGGCTCGGTCGGTGCTTCTGCCTGCGGCAGAGGTCTCCCCCGGAGACCCGCACCCTGCGGCCGGCATTATATATAATGGGTAAGGGCGAAGCCCTTCCATCACTCTTCACTCTTCACTCTTACCTCTTCACTTTGGGATTTATCGCATCGAGCGATAAATCCCAATTCTTACGCCGCCGGTGTTTCCATCACGTGCCGGTCGGCAAATTTCCGCAGCGGGCCTTTGAGTTTTCTGAGCAGCGCCGAAACGAGATATACCGCCGCCGTTGCAATAACAACGCAAACGAGATACAGCGCCAGCATTTTGAGCTTATTTGCCTGCGGGTCCGCCCCAAGCCCCAGAAAACCCGCCTCGGTAAGGCGCGTGTAATATCTGCCGATGGCCTGAGATACCCATACGTTGGAAAGGTAGAGCGGCAGGCTGATCCTGCCCAGAGTGAAGTTGAGCCTGCAGCGGTCCATCGCATCCGCCGCGATCCCCTGATGGCTGAAGGTGAGAACGACGAGGATCGCCATAAGAAGCAGAACGAGGTAATCGAAGTCTTTGCTTTTCACCGTGGCCATCAGTGCCACCGAGCCTGCCGCGCAGAGTACTTCGGCGCAGGTAACCGCCGCCTTTGCGATCTTATTGAGCCGCAGCGCTGAAAACCTTCGGATCAGCGGAAACAGCGCCGCGCCGAGCGCGATCTCGCCGATGGCGCGCAGATGCCCCTTATACATGTGCCCAAGATACAGATAAGGGCTGATCAGCTCCTTGTAATTTCTGTAGATCCAGCCGAGAATGAACACCGCGATCAGCGGCGCGATCACTTTTACGAACGCATCGAAATGCTTGATCAGGATCGGGTAGAACGCCAGCATCACCAGCAGCATGGATGAGATATACCACCGTTCCGTGGGCCAGCCGAATCCGGCGGAGGGCAGCATAAAGAAATCCCACACCGCGTTCATTGCGGCCTTTCCCCAACCGGCGAGGCCGGTCGTGTGCTTGCTGATCTCCGTTACGAGCATGGCGATGACCACCGCCACAGGAACCGTGGGCAGCAGGGTGCGCAGCTTGCGTTTCATGAAGGAGACCGTTTCGGCGCCTGCGCCGGAAAGCGCCGGCGCCTGTAAACGCCGCGCGGCGGAGCAAACCATAAGGTAGCCCGAAACCAGAAAAAAGAATTCCACGCACAGCGCGCCGCGTTTCAGAAAATCGAAGGTGCCCGGGGGCAGCGCATATTCCGAATGCCGCAGCATGATCACGCAGCAAAACAAAAATCGTAAAAAGTCAACGGTCCCGTTGCGTTGAGAATGTTGATCCATTTCTTCGTCTCCTCTTTTTGGGGATTTAAGCTTCTTCCGAAAGCAGCCGGCCCATCCTTACGCCCATCACGCTGGCCATCATCAGGCCGCGGGTCCAGCCGCTGGAATCGCCGAGGCAGTGCAGCCCCTTTACGCTGGTGTTGAAATCCGCGTCCATTTTGATGCGGTTGGAATAGAACTTGAGCTCGGGGGAGTAGAGCAGCGTTTCGTAAGAGGCGAAGCCGGGCACCACCTGATCCATGGCCTGAATGAAGTTGATGATGTTGATCATGGCGCGGTAGGGCATGGCGGCGGTGATATCGCCCGCCACGGCGTCGGGCAGGGTGGGCTTCAGGTTCGATTGCATCAGCTCCTTCTGCCATGTACGCTTGCCGTCCAGAATATCGCCGAAGCGCTGCACGAGAATATGGCCGTTGGCCAGCATGTTGGTGAGCTCGCCCACCTTTTGGGCGTATTCTATGGGCTGGTTGAAGGGGACCGAGAAATTGTGGGAGCAGAGAATGGCAAGGTTGGTGTTATCCGATTTCAGCTCCTTATAGGAATGGCCGTTCACCACGGCGAGGTCGTTATCGTAATTCTCCTGGCTCACGAAGCCGCCGGGATTCTGGCAGAAGGTGCGCACCT
>CAMVBR010000266.1 GCA_947165755.1 uncultured Clostridia bacterium | reverse complement strand
TTTTCGTGCTTCTTACTTGAGGGCTTCTTTGACCTTGGCGGCCTTGCCCACGCGGCCTCTGAGGTAGTAGAGCTTGGCTCTGCGGACCTTACCTTTTCTGATCACCTTCACGTCGGTGACGTTGGGGGAATGCAGCGGGAAAACTCTTTCCACGCCTACGCCGTAGGAAAGACGGCGAACGGTAAAGGACTGGGCGATGCCGGAGCCTCTCTTGGCGATCACGGTGCCTTCGAAAGCCTGGATCCTCTCTTTTTCGCCTTCACGGATCTTCACGGCCACGCGAACGGTGTCGCCGATGGAAAAATCGGGGGTTTCCTCTTTGAGGCAGCTTGCGGTCATAAGTTTGATAGCGTCCATGTTTTTTTCCTCCATTCGTTTTTTTCAGGCGTTCATTCGCTGCAAAGGGGTGCCGCAGCCAGAGGACCGCTTGCTTTAGTACACAGACTAATTGCAGTGAGGGGAGTACCACACTCACGTATGCCGATATATAATAGCATAAGAAAACGGGAAATGCAAGTGTTTTTTTCTGTTTTTTCAGAAAATTTCAGTTTGTCGCGCCGAAGGGCGAAGTAACTTTGGTAGCGCGGCTGACCACAGCCGCTATCGGCGCAAGGCGTGGGTATAGGAGCGTATGCGAACTATACCCCGGCGCAGGGACGACAAAACCCAACCTCTTTCGATAGATAAACCTAATGTTGCACAGAGCCGGGGTATCCGACGGCATGCCGCCGCATACCCGCGTCTCTGCACAATAGCGGCTGTGGTCAGCCGCGCTACAAAGAACAACCGGAAAATGTGCCGGGGAAGAGAAGAATAAAAAAATCAAAAGGAGTGTGATTCCCATGGAAAGGTATTTCCAGCCCGAGATCGAATGCGCGTCCCGGGAAGACATGATCCGCCTGCAGAGCAAGCGGCTGGCTGCGCAAGTGCGCCGCGTGTGGGAGAACGTGCCCTACTACCGCAAAAAAATGGAGGAAAAGGGCGTAACGCCCGACGATATCCACGGCATTGAGGATCTCGCCAAGCTGCCCTTTTTGAGCAAGGCCGACCTGAGAGAGGCCTATCCCTACGGCCTTCTGGGCAAGCCCCTGAAGGACTGCGTCCGCATCCAATCCACCTCCGGCACCACCGGCAAGCGTGTGGTTGCGTTTTACACGCAGCACGATATCGACCTGTGGGAGGAATGCTGCGCCCGCGCCATTACCGCCGCTGGCGGCACGAACGAGGACGTGTGCCAGGTCTCTTATGGCTACGGCCTGTTCACCGGCGGGCCCGGCCTCAACGGCGGCAGCCACAAGGTGGGGTGCCTTACCGTGCCCACCTCCTCGGGCAACACGGACCGGCAGATCATGTTCATTATGGATCTGCAGGCCACCATCCTGTGCTGCACTCCCAGCTACGCCGCCTACCTCGGCGAGCGCATGAAGGAGCTGGGCTACACTCCGGAGGATATCCCCCTCAAGGCCGGTATTTTCGGCGCGGAGGCGTGGAGCGAGGAGATGCGCCGCGATATTGAGAAAACGCTGGGCATCAAGGCCTACGATATTTACGGCCTCACCGAGCTTTCGGGCCCCGGCGTGGCCTTCGAGTGCTCCGCCCAGCAGGGCATGCACATCAACGAGGACCACTTCATCGCCGAGATCATCGACCCCGATACGGGCGAGGTATTGCCCGAGGGCGCGCAGGGCGAGCTGGTATTCACCGCCATCGATAAAGAGGCCTTCCCCATGATCCGCTACCGCACCCGCGATATCTGCACCCTCACCCGCGAAAAGTGCCCCTGCGGCCGCACCCACGTGCGCATGGCCAAGCCCAAGGGCCGCTCGGACGATATGCTGATCATCCGCGGCGTGAACGTGTTCCCGAGCCAGATCGAAACCGTGCTCATCAACAACGGCTACGCCGCCAACTACCAGATCATCGTAGACCGCGTGAACAATACCGATACCCTCGACGTGCAGGTGGAAATGACTCCCGAAATGTTTACCGATAACGTGGGCGAGATCCAGGCAAGGCAGTCCGCGCTCGTGGAGGGGCTCAAATCCATGCTCGGGCTCAAGGCCAAGGTCACCCTCGTGGCCCCCAAGAGCATCGTGCGCAGCGAGGGCAAGGCCGTGCGCGTGATCGACAAACGCAAGATTTAAGGAGGAAGCGCCATGAGTATCAAGCAGATTTCCGTTTTTCTCGAAAACAAACCCGGCAAGCTCAGCGATATGACCGCCCTTCTGGCGGCGAACAACATCGATATCCGCGCCCTTTCGCTGGCCGAAACCAAGGATTTCGGCATTGCCCGCATGATCGTGGACGATATCTACGAGGCGGCCGCCGTGCTGCGCGATGGCGATTTCATCGCCAATTTCTCCCCGGTGCTGGCATTCGCCGTGCCCGACGAGCCGGGCGGACTCAATAAGCTCTTAAACGCCTTCAACGAGGCCAAGGTGAACATTGAATATATGTACGCCTTCCTCGGCGGCGCCGATACCAAGCACGCCTATATGATCTTCCGCGTGAGCCACACCGACGCAGCCGAAGCCGCTCTTGTGGCCAAGGGCTTTGAGCCTATGACGCAGGAAGAGATCGCCGCGATCTGACGACGTTGCGTTTGCGGGGCATCGAGCCCCGCAAACGCAAGCCCGCTTTGCGGGCGGGAGATCGTTCGCTGCGCTCACGGGGAGGGTGCGCCTTCGGCGCGGGAGGATGTGCCTTACGGCACGGGAGATGTGCCTTACGGCACGGGAATGTTACAATTCCGGGGTAAAACTCCCGCGAACGCAGGCGAGCAACCTCCCGCGAGCGCAGGCGAGCTTGCGTTTTTACTGCTTTTAAAAAATTTCTGTTTCCGTATTGACAAACCGGGACGCCTGTTATATAATATTCCAAGTCACGAAACGAAGGTTTCTGAAAATACGGTGGGTATAGCGCAGTTGGTTAGCGCGTCAGGTTGTGGCCCTGAAGGCCATCGGTTCGAATCCGATTATCCACCCCAGGCATGATCGCAAAGTCCGTTTGTGATTTTGCGATCATTTTTTAAGAGAATATTGGGGAGTCGTCAAGCGGTAAGACACAGCACTTTGACTGCTGTATGCGTGGGTTCGAATCCCGCCTCCCCAGCCAAAAAGAAAAAGTCGCATCAGCGGCTTTTTCTTTTTGTTCTCTTCACTCTTTTCTCTTCGTTCTTCTCTCTTCTCTTCGTTTCCCTCCGCGACTTTTTCCAGTGAAGAGAGAAGAGAGAAAAGAGAAAAGAGGAAAAGGTAGCTTTGCTACGCAAAGAATTGATTTTATTGAATTTTCATGTATAATCGTAATATATGGAGGTGAAGAGAGGTTTTCTTTGTAACCGGATTGAACTAATAATCTTTATCTGTTATAATTTAAGTAAGCTAAACTCTCCCAAGAAAGGAGTGATTCTCATAATCTTCCACCGATTTTCCTCTAAAGAGGAAAGAAGAGCTTATGGCGGTTCGGCGTTTATTGAACTGCAGTTCTGTAATCTTCCTTCGGGGACGAGAATAAAAAAGATTGTCAGCGTTCGAGCAATTACCCATTGGAAAGACGACTCGCTATACATTCATGTTGATGATATTGATTTGTTCTATCAGAATTACAGCCCTGTTTTCAACTGCGGAACATATAACAATTTGAGAACAGGTCCGGTAGATCTATTTGGAATCAATTATTATGCACCGGAACAGATAGAGTTCTTGTTGGGAAGGATACTCGACAAAAAGCCTTCGGATTACGAAGTTCTTGTAGATTGGCTGACCAAGGCAAGGGCTTTTAACGGCTTTTATGTTTTGGGAGTGTAATCGCTTTTACCCAACTCGCTGGTGTACCTTTTAGGCGTTCTTTCTATGGATTGGTGTCCTTTTGCGCGCTCTTGCATCATTGCAGCACGAAGTGACGCAACATCATTTCGGCGTCAGCCGATACATCATCAGCCGCCTGCGGCGGCGACATCATTGATATTTGATCATTACAGACTTAT
>CAMVBR010000265.1 GCA_947165755.1 uncultured Clostridia bacterium | reverse complement strand
TTGCCGGCAAGGTGGACTACGAGCAGAACGCCAACAAGATCTTCGACGTTTACTATCAGTGGTACCTCTGCGACGAGAACGGCAACATTGAAACGGATTCGAGCGGCAAGCTCAAGAACCTCATCGCCGGCACCGACCACGTCTACGTGGGGCAAAAGGGCTGGACGGCGGAAGAGAACCTCGCCGAAAAGCGCTACCACACGCCCGACAAGTGGTTCGACAACAGCGGCAATAAGGTCGGGAATTATACCTATATCAACACCATCGACCCGAACGACCCGAACGTGGGCAATCTCGATCCCGCGACGGGCATGCCCAAGAACTATCTCGAGTGGACCGCCGCGCAGCTCCACGCCTACACCAAGGAGATCTGCGGCAGAGACATGACGATGCTCGCCGCCGACAAGAGCAAGAAGGTCACACGGCAGAACAACGACCTTTTCGCCACCAATACGGACTCCATTTACCTCCCGAAATCCCTTGCGGGCAAGACCCTCCGCGTGAAGGCGACGGTCGTCAACCTCCGCTGGCTCGCCGCCTACGACCGCCTGCAGACCTTCTGGAGCCACCCGATCACAATCGAAGCGGGCAACGTCACCCTTTCGTATAAGAGCGACAGGGAATTCTATGGGCAGCTGATCGATCAGGTCGTCAAGACAGGTACGGAAGTAACGCTCCTGGGCCCCAACCTCCGCTCAAAGGAAGGCGGGTACGTTTTCACCGGCTGGAAGATCAACGGCAAGACCTATCAGCCGCGCAGCAAATACACCGTCAACGAGGACGCCGTAGCCACAACCGTATGGGAGAAGGCAAAGCCCACCATCACCTTCGACGCCCGCGGCGGCACCGGCTCCGCCGCGCCCATTATGGCAAATTACGGGGAAACGGTCACCCTGCCCGCCGGCGGCTTTGTGGGCGCAAACCCCGGCTGGACGCTGGATACCTGGCGGATCGTCAATTCTTATTATGCCCCCGGCAGTAAGTATACGATGCTTTCCACCGTCGATCTCGTCGCCTACGCGCAGTACCGCGCGAGCGTGGTCACCTTCAACGCCAACGGCGGCACGGGCAAAATGGACAGCTATACGATGAAGGCCGCAGACCAGGGCAATTACAGGCTGCCCGCCTGCGCCTTCACCCCGCCCGCGGGCAAGACCTTCGACAAGTGGAACCTCGGCGCTCCCGGCGCGACCGTCGCCATCCGCGGCGATACCGTGATAAGGCCCGTATGGAAAACGGCTACCATGATCTTCGACGCCAACGGCGGCACGGGAACGATGACGGCCATCTCCGCCGACGCCAAGGGCTTCACGCTTCCCGACTGTAAATTCACAGCCCCCGCCGGCAAGGAATTCGGTTACTATTCCATTTCCGTGAAGCAGGCGAACGGCACGTATGCGTACCTGAAGGTCGCCTATCCCGGCGACGTCGTCCTCACCGACAGGGACGCCAAGGCCACCGTTTACTGGCGCGTAAAGCCCGCCACGTCCTATACGCTGAAGTGGGACGCCAACGGCGGCACGGGCACGCTGCCCGCGGATATCGTGATCCCGGCGAACGACAACACCTTCACCTTCCCCGAGCTGCCCATCGACCCGCCCGCAGGCTCTTACTTCGTGGGCTATCAGCTCAATACCTCCCCCACGCCCCACAGCTCCACACGCTATCAGCCCGGGCAGACGGTCAACGTCACCCAGAATCAGTATATCTTCCCCACGTGGAGCAACGTCTATTACACCGCGACCTTTGCGGATACCATCTCGGTGAAGGACGAGGACGGCTATCAGTATTACGGCCGCGTAGACGAAGGCACGCTGCCCGCCCCGCAACAGGTCGCGCGGGACGTCGGCCGCGTGACCGAGCCCGAGAAGCTCCCCACCGCCACGGGCTTCACCTTCAACGGCTGGGCGTTCGATTTCAACGATACCGGCTTCCGGAAAGACTTTTACGTCTCCGGGGATTGGAGCCTCAATTCCTATACGGTCAACGCCGTCGGCGGCGAGCACGGCGCCTTCACTGTGAAACGCACGCCGGAAAGAGGAGGCTCCCCCGCGAATTATACGCTGTGGCATGAAACCGATACCGCATATATGACGAACACCGTATGGATCGACGCCACGCCCGACCCGGGCTATATGCTGGATACCGTGATCATGGTGAACAACACCACCGGCGAAACGAAAAACGTATTCACCGGCACCATCCACACCGCAAACGATCCCGAACGGTACAGGTACAATCCCATTTTCGCCATGCCCGCCGCCGACGTCACCGTTTACGTGACCTTCGCCCTCAAGCAGCACACGGTGGCCCTTGACTGGCCGGAATGGAACGAGGCGGACGAAACCTCTTACGGCACCCTTTGGAGCAGCTTCGGCGACGTGTATAACCACAGCAGCTGGGGCGGCAAGCGCGGCGGAAATCTGCGCACGGGCGACGAAGTGACGATCCGCGTGTGGAACAGCCTCGAGGAGTATAAGGCCAATCTCACCGATACCTCTGCCAACTACGTGGATATCTGCCCCAACCCCCACTGCGCCTTTGAATCCGTCGCGATGACCGTGAACGGCGTGACAACCGATATCACGAACACGCTGAAATTCACGATGCCGGACGCGGACGTGCGCATCAGCGCGGTCTTCCGCCCGACGGCGGCGTTCTACTATAACGTCTTCGCCGCCTCCGACTGCTACGGCACGGCGCGCGTCGCCAGAGGCGCCGGCACGCCTGTGGAGGGCGGTCTCACGGCAATCGAGGGCGATACCATCTGCCTGACCGCCGAGCCGAACCCCGGCTATCAGTTCAAGGAGTGGGTCGCCTACGACTACACGCAGCCCGGCGAGCGCGTGATCTTTGTGGGCAACAAGCAGTCCGACGTTGCCGATATCATCAAGCTCTCGAACAACAGCTTTATTTATCACAATACCTACGACAACGCCAACGAGCTCGGCGAATCCTTCAAAATGCCGAGGGTGGTGCTCACCGCCGTCTTCGAGCCCACGCCCGAGCTGCCCGTCACCTTCAACGCGGGCGGCGGCAAGGGCGAAATGGAGACCGAAACGATCCTGCCGGGCGAGACCTTCACCCTGCCCGAATGCAACTTCGCGCCGGACGGCTGCAAGGAATTTGCCGGCTGGACCGTGACGAACACCAGAGGCGGACGCGTCTATCAGCCGGGCGAAGAGATCGTTGTGAACAGCGGCATGACCGTGACCGCCACGTGGGTGGACGTGGATCATATCGCCGTAGACGGCGCCACGATCACAGCGCCTACCTGCACCAAGTCCGGTAAATGTAAGCTTGTTTGCCTGCGCTGCGGCGAGGATATGGGCACCCGCGTCATTCCCGCCCGCCACGATCCCGTGCTGCTTGAATACGTTGCGCCTACCTGCGCCAAAACCGGCCTTACCGAGGGCGAGCGCTGCAGCGTTTGCGGTACCGTATTCATCGCCCAGCAGACGATCGCCAAAACCGACCACACCCCCGGCAAAGCGGTGGTTGAAAACAAAAAGGGCGCAACCGTGACCACGCCCGCATCGTGGGACGAGGTCGTTTACTGCACCGTTTGCAAAACGGAGCTTTCCCGCTCGCATAAAACAGGCGATACCCTGCCCGACGTTCCCACCCCGCCCGACGAAGATACGTTCCTGCGCGGCGACGTGGACGACAACGGCAAAATAGAGCCCGCGGACGCGCGCCTAACGCTGCGGCAGGCCATCGGACTGGAGCATTACGCCGAGAGCAGCCGCGAATTCAAGGCCTGCGACGTGGATCGGAACGGCAAGGTAGAAACCAAGGACGCCCGCTACATCCTGCGCAAGGCCGTAGGCCTCACCGACGCCGGCATTTGGGATTGACCCCGACGAAATCAACGAGTACACATAACGCCAACCGCCGGAATGCGAAAGCATTCCGGAGGTGTTTAAGCAGACGAATTGGAATTTATCGCTCGATGCGATAAATTCCAATCATGAATTGCGCCTGTCG
>CAMVBR010000264.1 GCA_947165755.1 uncultured Clostridia bacterium | reverse complement strand
GGAGGTTTTCATTATGAAAGAAAAGAAAGTCAAAATGAAGTTTACGGACTTCGAGTGCAACCTGCTTATCAACGGCATCAACGAATGGCGGAACATGCTGTTGGCGGCGGATTATCCCACAGAAGATGTGGACGAACTGCTGCTGAAAATCATCAAAAAAGCGGAGGGCAAGTGAAATGGAAAAGACAATCATTGACGAGCGCACCGGCTGGGAGTATGAACTAAAGGGTGACTACTACTATCCCTCCTGCAGGGTACACATAAACGGCGTGATGACGCCGAGCGAACAACCCAAATACCACCCGGAGAAAGAAACTCAAATCAGTATATGGGGACAGCGCCATGCGGCGTTTCTGAAAAAACACCAGCGCGGCGTTTACAATGAGTTCCTTGTCAGAGGAAAACTACAAAGGTATCTCGCCCAAATTGATCACGACGCCCAGGAGATGTTCGAACTGCTCGTCCGTCAACTTGCTGAACAGGAAGGCGTGACCGAGCATCTCAAAGCGGAAAACCAGATGGATTGGGTTGTGAAAATGAATTCCGTCCGTAACCGCGCAACCGAAATCGTAAACCATGAATTGATTTTCGTATAATCATCGCTGCCGCCCGGTATACTTTTTACGGTATACCGGGCGGTGAATCTTTCAAATAATTATCCGAATAATAATTACTCAGCTTCACGTCAAGAGTTTTGCATATCTTAATCATTCCATATGGATTATAAAATGAAAATGATTCAATAAATATTACCTGAAATGAGTTTTAATACATAACCCGAGGAGAATCCGTTAGCCTCTGGAATAACCGCCGGAATAACCGAACGGGAAACCGCCGAAGAAATCGCTGAAGTTGTTGTAGGAATCGCTGCCGTCGCTGTATTGCCCGCGGCCGCTTTGATCCTCGTCTGCCTGCGGCTTGGCGTCCTGTTGTTTTTCTCCTACGATCACCGTCAGGATCGTCTCCTGTCCGCTGCGGGATACCGTCAGCTTCAGTTCGTCACCGACGCGCAGCTTTTTTACGAACGCCGTCAAATCGCTTGCCGACATTATTTTTTCACCGTTGGCTGCGGTGACAATATCGTTTGCCTGCAAACCTGCCTTTGCCGCAGGACTGTTATCCGCCACGCTGTAAACCAGAGCCGCATCGGATGCGTCGGAAACCTGAACGCCGATATAGGGTTTTGAAACGTACCCCTTTTCAATAATGCTGGATATGACGGATTTTACATTGTCCGTCGGGATGGCAAAGCCTATGTTGTCCACCGATGCTTCATTGGTGAAACTGCTGCCGGAGTATTTGGCGTTGGTAATTCCCACTACCTCGCCGTACATGTTGAACAGCGCGCCGCCGGAGTTGCCGGAATTGATCGCGGCGTCCGTCTGGATCAGGCGCATCGTTACGTTGGAAGACAGTGTTACGTCCCGGTTCAGGGCGCTGACGCTGCCTTTGGTGAGGGAGAAGGTCAGTTCGCCGAGCGGATTGCCGATGGCGATCACTTCGTCTCCTACGTGCAGCGATTCGGAGCTGCCCAGTACGACCGGCTTCAGATTGGCAGCGTCGATTTTTAAAACGGCCAGATCGTTGGATTCGTCGTATCCGACCAAACCGGCGTCATACGCTTGCCCGTCATACGTGGTCACCTTGACGGCGTTGCCTTTTTCCACCACGTGGTAATTGGTGACGATATAGCCGTCCTC
This sequence comes from uncultured Clostridia bacterium, assembly GCA_947165755.1. Taxonomy (GTDB): domain Bacteria; phylum Bacillota; class Clostridia; order Oscillospirales; family Acutalibacteraceae; genus RUG806. Next base: position 2,291 of record CAMVBR010000264.1, on the reverse strand, counting down.
GCTGATGATAAAACCGGAACCCGCCGCGGCGGAACTTGTTCTCATTCCCCAAAAATTGGTGGTGGTGACCGACGTGGTGATGCCAACCGTGGAATTGACGTTGGCCGCATAAACCTCTGCCGCCGTCATCAGCTTATCGCTGCTCTGATAGGATATCTGGACCTTGGTCGGGGTACGGTTGCTTTCCACCAACGTGGTGCTGCTGCCGGACGCCCCGTTGAAGGCGAAAACCGCCGCCGCGCCGACGCACCCGCTCAAAAGGCTGCACGCAAGCACCAGCGCCGCCGTTTTCAGCCGCCCGCCGTGCTTTTTATCGCGCTTTGGTTTTTGCGGCGCTGAACAATTGGCATAGGGATAGCAGCCGCTGCCTTCCTGCGCAGGCTGGTGTATAAATTCATAATTGGTATAACCGTTGTTTTCGTACATGATGACCGCTCCTTTTCCGTTTGGAATGATTTGCAATCATCATATTTACGGTCGCTTAAATAATCATAAAAAATCGATCGGTTAAATACATAAGATTGTCTTAAAAAATCTTAAGATCCTTAACCGTAACCGTGATCGATATGCGTCCAGCTCCCATCCTCCGCGCGGGTCAGGATCCAGTTCCAATCCAGATAGGTGGCGTTTTCATTGAGCGCGCTGGTATCGGGCAGCCGCAGCGTATCAAAGGAAGACAGCAGCACGATGGTCTCCACGCCCCGTTCTTTGCTTTCCTCTTTTGATATCGCATCACCCGCGTACTTGATCCACGTCAGCTTGCAGCCGTTCCAGTTTTCCGCAAAATCCGTCTTGATCGTTTCGATCGCCGCGTCGATTTCATCCTGTGAATAAAGCTGAGAGGGAACCAGCAGCGTCTCGGTCTGCGAGATATCGCCGGATTCGATCGCTCTGTCAACGGGCAGAGAAAGGAAGACGAGGCAGATGACACAGACGGTCAGGGAAAGCAGAACAGCAGCGACGATCAGCAGGATACGCCTGAGCCGCCTGCGTCTGCCGAGCTCCCGCGCCATCTGGTCGTTCATCACCGCCAGCTGCGCGGATATCCGCTCGAGCTCCGATTTTTGTTCTGCTGTTTCCTGCGGCCCGCCAAGCAGATCGCTGACCGGCACTTCAAATAGTTCCGCCATTTTTTCAAGCATGACCGCGTCCGGTACCGAATATCCCTTTTCCCATTTTGAAACGGTCTGTCTGACAACATTCAGCGACTGCGCAAGCGTTTCCTGCGAATACCCTTTTTGTTTTCTGCAGCGTTTGATGTTTTCGTTAAGCATGATCTCAAACCTCCTTTGCTTACGCTCTGATTATAACGTCTATGCTGCCGGAAAACAAGCAACGCAATTTAACATCCGGCGTTTTATTCCGATATTATCCTTCCGATCACCGCATTGTTGCGGCAGATAACGCTTGGCTCTTTTCCGTCTTCCGCGGCGTATTCCGGGCGCGCTGAAAGCATTTTGATCAGTTCGTCTGTATTTCGGAGCCGCGTGACCTGGTACGGTTGCTCAAACGCCAATTTCTCAATAAACAGCAGACTGTCGCCTTCGTCCAGAAGGATCCCCGCATGGCCGACAAACGCAGTCGGGCTCATTGTATCTTCCATCACAACGCTGATGAGAGACGCGCTTTCCGAATTAAAACTGATTCCGTGTTCTTCCCAATTCTGCGGCAGCGCTTGGGCAATGCCCGCGTCGGGAATCGGTATTTCACCGAAAAGCGTTGTAAAATCCGTTTCTCTCTCCTGTATCATCCTGTATTTATCTGCGTTTTCTATCGCGTCAACGTCCATCATCAGATACGTTCCGTCATACGATTTTTTGGGACGATCGACCTTGAGCAGATCGCCCATCAGCAGCATTGCCGTCATTCTGCAATCCGCATCCGGATAATCATGCGTTTCTTCCCAACGATCCGCGCATGCGAACGTGTCTCCCCGCAGGTCAGCCAGCTTGACCCATTGTTTAGGCAAATCGGTTTTTTCAGCGGAGGTTCCGGCAAAATCCTTTACCCATACCTTAAAAACGTCCACGTTATGCAGACCGTTTTTCTGAAGCGAAACACAGATATTGTCGATGATTGCTTCGTCGATCAGATACGCCGCCTGCGGCAGCTCGTCGCTTGCAGCAGGCGCTATTTTATTACAGGCGGTCAGCGCAACGGTAAGTATTGCGAGCAGAAAACATACTGTTTTTTTCATTGTTGCATTTCCCCGGAATCATTTTTCAGCGATATGGCCAAACCGGGCTGAGCCCGAACGCAAGAACAAAACCAATCAGCAGCGAAAACACGAA
>CAMVBR010000263.1 GCA_947165755.1 uncultured Clostridia bacterium | reverse complement strand
GTGCTGGTGCGCCCCAGCTTCGTGCTGGGCGGCCGCGCCATGCAGATCGTGGCCAACGAAAAGCAGCTCCGGCAGTACCTGAAAACCGCCGTGGAGATCGACGCCGATAAGCCCGTGCTGGTGGATAAATACATCCCGGGCAAGGAAGTAGAAGTAGACGCCATCTGCGACGGCATCGACGTATTCGTGCCCGGCATCATGGAGCTGGTGGAGCGCACCGGCATCCACTCGGGCGATTCCATCAGCGTGTATCCCACCTTCAGCATCTCCGATAAGGTGAAGGGCATCATTCTGCAGTACGCCAAAAAGCTGGGCCTCGGCATCGGCATCGTGGGCCTGTTCAATATCCAGTTCATCGTGGACGAGAACGAGAACGTGTTCATCATCGAGGTGAACCCCCGCTCCTCCCGCACCGTGCCCTTCCTTTCCAAATCCACCGGCTATTCGCTGGCCGATATCGCCACCGAGGTGATTTTGGGCAAATCCTTAAAGGAGCAGGGCATCTTCTGCCTGTATCCCGAAGAGAAGAAGCGCCACTACGTGAAGGTGCCCGTATTCTCGTTCAACAAGATCAAGGGGCTGGACGCCTACCTCTCCCCCGAAATGAAATCCACGGGCGAGGCCATCGGCTACGACGACAACTTCAACCGCGCCCTGTTCAAGGCCCTGCAGGCCAGCGGCATGCGGCTGCAGAAATACGGCACCGTGTTCGCCACCATCGCCGATAAGGATAAGGAAGAGGCGCTGCCGCTGATCCGCCGCTTCTATAACCTGGGCTTCAACATCCAGGCCACCCAGGGCACCGCCACCTTCCTGAAAAGCAACGGCATCCGCACCCACGTGCTCAAGAAGATATCCGACGGCAGCGAAGAGATCCCCGAGGCCCTGCGGCAGGGGCATATCGCCTACGTGCTGAACACCCGCGATATCGGCGCGCTGAAGGAGGAGAGCGACGGGCAGAAAATCCGCCTGCTGGCCACCGAAAACAACGTGAGCATCTTCACCTCCCTCGATACCGTAAAGGTACTGCTGGACGTGCTGGAGGAGATCACGCTGACCATCTCGACCATAGACGCCTAATTAAAAATTCGCAATTCATAATGCGTAATGCGTAATTATTTGAAGCGCGTTTCGAATGAGAAATGAGGAATGAGAAATGAGAAATGTCGGTGGCGGCTTCGCCGCATTTGAATGAGGTAAGGACGAAGTCCTTCCTTAATTCCTAATTCCTAATTCCTCATTCCTAATTCCCAATGAATGCCGACAAAGAGAAATGATATGAAAAATTCCGTATTTACCATAGTAGAAAACAAAAAACTGGCTTCCGCCGTATACGAAATGCGGCTGGCGGGCGATACCGAGGGCATCACGCCGGGGCAGTTTGTGAATATCAGCGTGCCCGGGTTCTTTCTGCGGCGGCCCATTTCGGTGTGCGACTGTGAGAATGGCGCCCTTACGCTGGTGTATAAAACCGTGGGGCACGGCACCGAGGCCATGGCCGCCCTGAAGCCCGGCGAGGCCGTCGATCTGCTCACCGGCCTCGGCAACGGGTACGATCTTTCGTTTGCGGGCGGGGCTCCCCTGCTCGTGGGCGGGGGCGTGGGCGTGCCGCCGCTGTATTACCTTGCGAAAACGCTCGTGCAGCGGGGCGTGAAGCCCGCCGTGATCCTCGGCTTCAACACGAAGGACGAGATTTTTTACGAAGGCGAATTTAAGGCGCTCGGCTGCGCCGTGACCGTGACCACGGTAGACGGCAGTTACGGCGTAAAGGGCTTTGTGACCGACGCCTTCCCGGCGCATTATTCCTACGTTTACGCCTGCGGCCCCAAGCCGATGCTGCGGGCCGTATATAACAAACCCGGCGACGGGCAGTATAGCTTTGAGGAGCGCATGGGCTGCGGCTTCGGCGCTTGCATGGGCTGCTCGTGCAAAACGAAAACGGGCTATAAGCGCGTGTGCAAGGAAGGCCCCGTGTTTTATAAGGAGGAGATCGTATGGGAAGACTGAGCGTCGATTTATGCGGCGTCCCGCTGGATAATCCGGTGATCCCCGCCTCGGGCACCTTCGGCTTCGGCTACGAATTCGCCGATATTTACGATATTAATCTGCTGGGTACCTTCTCGTTCAAGGGCACCACAAGGGAGCCCCGCTTCGGCAACCCCACCCCGCGCATTGCGGAGTGTACGGCGGGCATGATCAACGCCGTGGGTCTGCAGAACCCGGGCGTGGAAAAGGTACTCAGCGAAGAGCTGCCAAAGCTGAAAAAGGTATTCCACAAGCCCGTGATGGCCAACGTGAGCGGCTTTTCGGCGGAGGATTACGCCTATACCGTGGAAAAGCTGGACGCGGAGGCGCAGATCGGCTGGTTTGAGATCAACGTGAGCTGCCCCAACGTGCACGGCGGCGGCATGAGCTTCGGCACCTCCCCCGCCGCGGCGGCCGAGGTGACCGCGGCGGTAAGAAAAGTGACGAAAAAACCGGTGCTGGTCAAGCTCTCGCCCAACGTGACCGATATCGTGAGCATCGCCAAGGCCTGCGAGAACGCGGGCGCGGACGGCATTTCGCTGATCAACACGCTGCTGGGCATGCGCATCGATCTGAAGACGAAGCGGCCCGTGATCAGAAACGTGATGGGCGGCTTCTCGGGCCCGGCGATTTTTCCCGTGGCGCTCAGGATGGTATACCAGACCGCCAAAGCGGTTTCGATCCCCGTGGTGGGCATGGGCGGCGTTTCCACCGCCGAGGACGTGCTCGAAATGATGCTGGCGGGGGCAGCCGCGGTGGAAGTGGGCGCGGCAAACCTTACGGACCCGTTCGCCTGCAAAAAAATCATAGAAGACCTGCCCGCGGCCATGGACCGTTACGGCATTGAGAACCTGAAAGATATCATAGGAGGGGTAAAGACGTGGGAAAAGACGTGATCGTCGCCTGCGATTTCGCAAGCGCGGAACAAACCTTTGCTTTTTTGGATCAATTCACGGGGCGCAAGCCCTTCGTGAAGATCGGCATGGAGCTTTTTTATGCCGAAGGGCCCGCCGTCGTAAGGGCGCTGAAGGCCCGCGGGCACAAAATTTTTCTTGATTTGAAGCTGCACGATATCCCCAACACGGTGAAGAAATCCATGGCGGTGCTCTCGTCGCTGGACGTGGATATCGTGAACCTGCACGCGGGCGGCACCGTGAACATGATGAAGGCGGCGCTGGAGGGCCTCACGCGGCCGGACGGCACGCGCCCGCTGCTCATCGCCGTGACCATGCTTACCTCCACCGATCAGGAGAGCATGGAAAACGACCTGCTCATCAAGGAGCCCATTGCCGACGTGGTGCTGCACTACGCGAAAAACGCGAAAAAAGCGGGGCTGGACGGCGTGGTGTGCTCCCCGCTGGAGGCCGGAAAGGTGCACGAGGTGTGCGGAAACGATTTTCTCACCGTGACGCCCGGCGTGCGCTTTGCCGACGGCGATAAAGGCGACCAGAAGCGCGTAATGACGCCCGCCGAGGCCAACCGCATCGGCTCCGATTACATCGTGGTGGGGCGGCCCATCACGGCGGCGGCGGACCCGGTTGCGGCGTATGAGCGGTGCATGAAAGAATTCGGAGCGAACAACAATTAAGAATTAAGAATGAGGAATGAGGAATAAAAGAAGGACTTCGTCCTTACCTCATTAAAATGCGGCAAAGCCGCCGCCGAAATTTCTCATTTCTCATTCCGCATTCCTCATTTATAAAAAGGAGAAAGAGCATGGAATTAAGAACAAAAATCGCAAAAGATCTACTGAAGATCCGCGCCGTATTTTTCCGCCCCGAGCAGCCCTTTACGTGGGCCAGCGGCATCAAAAGCCCCGTGTACTGCGATAACCGCCTCACCCTCACCGCGCCCGAGGTGCGCACCGACGTGGAAGAGGGCCTGAAGACCCTGATCGAAGAAAATTACCCCAACGCCGAGGTGCTGATGGGCACCTCCACCGCGGGCATCGCCCACGCCGCCATCACCGCCCACCTGATGG
>CAMVBR010000262.1 GCA_947165755.1 uncultured Clostridia bacterium | reverse complement strand
GCGTGTCCTCGCTGAGAATCAAAACGATCTGACGTTTTTCCTTTTGCATTGCAGGGGCGACGGCGCCGCTCCAAAGCGCGTAATCTTCTTCATAAGTATTGCCTGTCGGCACGATGGCACTCATGTTTTCATGCAGGATGGAGAATAACAGCGGCAGCCAATGCTGAACTTCATTTTTATCCAACAATTGATAGATGATCATTTATTTCCCTCTTCTTCTGCAAGGAAGAGCCGAAGCGATTCGTCACAGCCAGGGATAAACCTTATTTCTTCTTTATCTTTTCTGAGAACAAATCCAACGATTCCTCCGCCGTAATAAATTGCCGCAAATGATACGTCCCTATGCTTACGCGCTTCAAATGCCGTCGACTTAACGTCCCTTTTATGAAACCGCCTGTCATTCTTCAGGCAATACGCTCTCCAAATGGGAATCATCTCTGACAATTGGCGTTTGTTATAAGGGTTGATCGCGATGATCTGGGTAGGGGTGCGAAGCTTTGAAATGGCGTCGTCTATTGCCTCTGCGGTTTCTCCGGGCGCCAGATGCTTGCGATAGATCAAAGGCTCCCCGGAACCTATGTTGAGCCCGGTATCTTCATATCCCATCGTACGCCAAAAATCAACGCCCGTAACAGGATCCGGCGTCATCAATACGGTGTCGACGTTGTGTTCCGCAAACAACTGTTCAACGTGACCGTACAAAATCGTTCCGTATCCTTTTCTGCGGTGTTTCGGAACAATAAAAAACTCGTTCACCGATCCGTAATTCAACGGGATATCAACGAGGCCGCGGGACTGTATGGAAATATCAGCAAAACCTATCAACTCGCGTACTGTGTGCATGGCGATTTGGAGATCGCGGACGCTGCCGTCCTGCGGTTCCGGTGCTGACGCGTATTCCCTGTTAAACAGCGCACGCCAATACTTTTTTCCGTAAGGCGTTTCGCCGCGGTGTTTTAACCCCTGAATCTTATAATCGGAGAACAGTTTGCGGAGCTGAGAGAACAGTTCAGCGTTCAACTTCGTTATCTGCGTAAACAGAATTTCATTATCGGACAATCGTTCTTTCATTCTGTGTTGTTTATTGCTTGACGGATCTAATTGTGTGCAAACAATCATTTTTCTTTTACTCTCCTTAAATAGAAAAATCGACTCCGTTTATACGAAGCCGAGATCGTCTGCTATATATAAATTTACCGGGCAGACAAAACGGCGTCGTATAGAAGGTTCATGTTTCTCGTCATTTTGTCCACCTCGCTCTCTTCTGACATATGGAAATAGTTTACCATAGATTTCGGAATAAATCAATACAGAGATAGTTCTTTATTCGATAATAATAGTCACGCTTTTGCGTCGTGATATTAAGCGCAGAAAATGTCTATATATCAACATCTTTATCTGCAGGAACCGCTTCAGGAATGAAAGTTATACTACCTTCTTTGTTTTGACGCTAAGAACCCGCACGGAATAAGGGATTTCAAAGCCCAAAAGCGTGACAAAAATGACGGTATTGTTGTTTCGCGAGCTATATCTCAGTTAGCATCATTTGTCTGTCGTAAGAACGGAACCCATATTCTTTTTTCAAAGCAGAAAAGGTCTCGCACGTCGCAGGGCTGTCGCTGAAGGCAAACCGCACGCTGTCCAAGCTTGAAAGACGATCCGGTCTGTCGGTACAAAGGAAAGCCCTTGCAGCCGTCCGACTTGAAATCGCCGTTTTCCGTCAGGTAATCACAAGGCGTATGCTTTGCTGGGTATTCTCCGCAATCCGGCGCGGTCAAATACGCTGCCTTGTTCGTTGTTCCTCCATTATAATCCAGCCTTTTTCAATTCGTCCAGCATACTGCTACGCCGTTTATGCTGCGTATGCCATTCGTCGGCAATACGCCGTATGGTTTCAGCGCTGTCCGGATACTTTTCTATTTCCTTTAAGTGCCGGATCGCAGTTCTGTAATGCTCCCGGCAATTCGCCCGCAACATTTCCTCTCGAACGTTCTTGAAGAAGAAATCGCGCAACTCTTCCGCAAAACACGGCGTTAAATCTTTTTCATACCGTTTGGCAGAAAGGTAATCATTGTTTTGATGAATATGCTTCCACAAACGGTCAAATAGCTTTTCCTTTGCCATCAATTCAAGTCGTTGGCCTTGTATTGTTTTTGCGCTGAGCAGCGTTTCGCGGACGCTTTCCCATTCTTCCGCTATGGTCAACTGTTTTAATATATCGATATAACGCAGATCCGACTGGCTGAAATGGAACACCTGATAAGAGACCTCTCCGGCATATGCATCCATTTTGCCCGCCGCTTTATATAGTTCGATCAGCTTTTCGGAAAAGCGTTTTAATTCATGTTCATACAAACCTTCTTTTTTGCGCCACGTTTCAACCATGGAAATGGCAAATTCGTAATCCTTTTCGTCTATCGCCTCCTGCAATTCCATCTCCCGGATTTCTCTCATATCGCGATACGGCGCACGGAAAACTGCAATTTCCTCCTTCGCCCTACCCAGTTCTTTCATAATACGGATACAGGATAGAATCAGCGATTGAACAAAAATCGGATCTGCTTCAAATTCATCTTCATTATCAATGATTTTTCTGAAGAAAGACAGCGTCCTTTCTTTGAAACCCGGATCCTGAAAGGCACTCTCCAAACGGCCTGCGTAAAGCCAAGCGCCGTCATCCGCTTTGTGCTTTTCTAAATCTTCAAATGTTTGTTGATACAGTTTTTCTTTGACGGCCATATCTGCGTCTTCTAAGATATGGATGATCATGGAATCACAATGGTCTTCTACTTCCTGTATATCTCCATCGTCGTCTATGTCCGCCTCCAACGCCGATCGCAGAACAAGATCGGTCAATTCAAACGCGGCTTCGACGTGCTGATTTTTAAGCAGCGACGGAACGCGATCATCCAGGAAACAACAAAGCGAATCCGCATATTTATATGCGTTGTGATACGAAATGAATCCATGATAATCTTCGTATTCCTCTGCGATTTCTTTCAATTCGATTTCCCATTTTGCAAGCTGATCTCGTCTGAGCTCATGCGTCGTCAAATAGTAGATTTTATCCCGAAGCAACGGAACGTCTTTTGCCGTCTGAATCAAAAGAGCTCTTATTTGAGTTTCGGTTAGTTTGGAAATCATAGTTTCAATATCCGGAAGTTTTTCTTCATCGCTTTCAGACATTGCTTGCGGATCGTTTTCAACTGCAAACAAAACCGCCGCCATATGCTTACAATAGTGCCCGTCCCTTGCGTAAGAACAATCACAGGACATGGCCTCTTTCGGAGCGCGGTCAAAACAGATTTCAACGTCGTACGCTTCCGTTCCGAGCACTTTTGCGCATACGGTATTTCCGTTATCAGAATACTGAACCTTTTTTACATGTCCTTCGATGTAATAATCCTCACCCCGATCAAGGATCGTTTCATTAAACAAATCAAATAATGCATCTATATGATTCACGCTATAACCTCTCTTTCCGCGGAAATAATATACGCAAACTCCGTTTCCTTCTGTTCAATCTTCGTTAGCCCTGCAGCTTCCATATATTTCAAGATTCTATTTGGGTTGTCCGGATAGATTTCTATTTTTCGTTTCCCATATTCCAATAGTGTTGTCTGACTTTTTTCGATTGACAAAACAAACCGTCCGTATTCGTTAAGCAAATGAGCTGCTTTTTCGATGGCGGCTTGTTTTTCTTTGATGTGCATAAAGGTCAGTGAAGAATAGATAATGTCAAAGGACCGGTCAAATTCATAGGTCAGGAAATCGCCGCAAATCAGATTGACGTCTTCTATTCCGGCAAGATTTTCCTTCGCTCGTTCAATTGTTTTCGGTGAGAGATCGATTCCGTAAAACGCATAGCTTTGCGGCGCGGTTTTGATTGCGAGTCGCCCGGTGCCGACGCCGATTTCAAGAACGGTTTTTCTTTTTGAAAGCTCAAGCCCTTCAATAAAAATGTCACCATCCCAGCCGTCCATGTGCTTTTTGAGCGGCGTAGGAGCTTGAACTG
>CAMVBR010000261.1 GCA_947165755.1 uncultured Clostridia bacterium | reverse complement strand
TGACGCTCCTTTATTTGTTCTTGTTGATGATGCGCTCTTCTTTTTCGCCGGTGGCGAGGTCCACGTAGCGGACCCAGAGGGAAATCTTGTTATCTTCGTTCAGCGCGTTCCACAGGGTGGCGGTGAAGGCGTCGATATCGTCGGGGATCATGACGCGCTCCGGCTCGCCCTGGAAGGTGGGAATGGGGTTGCCGTTGCAAACGTAGGTGTGGATGAAGTGGCCGAGGCCCGCCTTGGAGGGATAGGCGAAGCCGTAGCGGGCGCAGTCGGTGCCTTCGGCGTCGATGCTCTTTAAGATGCTCATGCGGTAGGAAAAATCGCCGTTTTCAAAGGTGAGCATACCGCTGATGCGGGGCGTAAAATTGGGGGCGTCCGGCTCGAAGCAGCGGCTTTCGAGCGTCTTGCCGAAGAACAGGCCCTTTTCGAGGCCCTCATAGATCGTATCGGTCTGGTCGCCGTTGGTCACGATCAGGTTGTTTGCCTGCTGCCGCACGGCGGCGTAGATGATGAGGCTCGGGTCCTCCACCTTGCTCGCGTCAAAGGGCTCGGTGAAGATCTCGCCGTTTTTCTCGGTAAAGATACGGTTGCGGGAGTTGGCGCTGCGGCCCATAATGAAGTAGGCGGCAGCCGCCTTTTTGCCGTTTGCCGTTTTGCCGATCACAATGCCGCGGCCCACGTATTCGTTATCCTTGATCAGCTCGCCGACGTCGTTGATTTTGTAAATATCCATCCTTACGCTCCTTCTCTTTCTTTCTGTTCAGCTCGTGTAGTTATCGAAATAGCCCTGCACCAGCACCACCGGGGTGCCCTTATCGCCGCTGCCGCTGGTAAGATCGCACAGCGAACCGATCAGGTCCGTCAGGCGGCGGGGCGTGGTGCCCTGGCTGGCCATGCTCCCCTTCAGGTCGGCGTCCTTGGCGCGGATGCTGGCCGAAATGGCCTCGCGCAGCGCGTCGCCCGAAAGGTCTTTGTAGTCGTTATCCGCCAGATATTTCAGCTTCAGCTCGTTGGGCGTGCCGCAGAGGCCCTCGGTATAGGCGGGGGAAACCACCGGGTCCGCCAGCTCCCAGATCTTGCCCTGGGGGTCCTTGAACGCGCCGTCGCCGTATACCATCACTTCCACGCGCTTGCCGGCGGCGTCAAAAATCTTCTTCTGCACGGCGCTCACGATGAGCCCGCAGTTATGGGGGAAGAGCTTGATGCGGTCTTCGGTGGATTTATTGGAGCCCAGCAGGCCGTACTGCTCGTTGCAGCCGCTGCCGTTCACGGGGGCGTTCAGGATATCGTCGAGGCCGCACACGGTCTTCGCGCCGGCGGCCTTCAGAATGCGCTTGGTTCTGGCGCGGGTGTGGATATCGCAGGTAAGCACCGTATCGGTATACCGAAGGATCGTTTCGGGGCGGTTCGAGAAAACGATCTCCGCCTCGGCGCCCATTTCGCGGATCAGGTCGCCGTAGTAGGCCACGTAATCCACGCCGGTGAACTCATGGCGGTTCTCGCCGAACAGCTCGCGGTATTTTTCAAGGGTGAGCACGTCCGAATAGGGGTTGACGCCCGCCTCGTCCAGCTGATCGAGACTCACCAGAGAATTGCCCACCTCATCCGAGGGGTAGCTGAGCATGAGCACGATCTTCTTTGCGCCCTTGGCGATGCCCCTGAGGCAGATGGCGAAGCGGTTGCGGGAAAGGATGGGAAAGATCACGCCCACCGTGCCGCCGCCGAGCTTTGCCTTTACGTCCGCGGCGATATTGTCCACGCTCGCGTAGTTGCCCTGGGCGCGCGCCACCACCGATTCGGTGACTGCGATCACATCGCGGTCGCGCAGCTTAAAGCCCTCGCTCTCGGCAGCCGCAAGCACGCTGTTCGCCACGATGGCGGCAATGTCGTCCCCTTCCCTGACGATCGGGCAGCGGATGCCCCGGGCGCAGGTGCCCACAAGTCGTTCTTTTTCCATGCTGTTCGTTCCTCCCTGTAATCAAACCGGCTGTACCGGCGCGTTTTTTGTTTTTATGATTTCGGCGCTCACAAGCTCCGCCGCGGCGGGCAGCAGCAGCCATTCGGCCTGCTCCATTACCCGCTTCTGCAAAATTTCGGGCGTATCGCCGGGCAGCACGTCCACCGCCTTTTGCAGAATGATCTCGCCCCCGTCGGGGATCTCGTTCACGAAATGCACCGTGGCGCCCGTCACCTTTACGCCCTTTTTCAGCGCCGCCTCGTGCACCCGAAGGCCGTAGAAGCCCTCGCCGCAGAAGGACGGGATGAGCGACGGATGGACGTTGATGATGCGTTTTTCAAAATGCGAGGTGAATCTCTCGCTCAGAATGCACATAAAGCCCGCCAGAATGATCAGGTCCGTGCCGTTTTTCTCCAGCGCGGCGATCAGCTTCTCTTCAAAACCGGGCTGTTTGTTCGATATCACCGCCGTTCGGATGCCAGCGTTCGCCGCCCGGGTGAGGGCGTAGGCGTTCTCCTTGTTGGAGAGCACCAGCGTGATCGCGCCGGAATGCAGCGCGCCGCTTTTTTCGGCGTCAATGAGCGCCTGCAGGTTCGTGCCGCCACCGGAGACGAGAACGGCAATGTTGGCCTTATTCATAAGAACCCCCTGTTTTAAATTAGGAATGAGGAATGAGGAATAAAACCGAGTATAAATGCAGAATATGAATCGCCGACGATCCCTTCAACCAATGAGCAGAAATTCAGACCGCCGCATTTCTAATTCCTCATTCCTCATTTCTCATTTGTATTCAGTTTGCTTCCTTCTTCTTGTTCCACGCCGTATTCAGCACCGGCAGGATCATGCCGCCCAGCGTATTGCCGAGGATCACGGTCCAGATGAAGCCGAGCGCCTTTGCGCTCACGATGCCCGAGGCCGCGAAATAGAAGATATCGGCAATGGAGTGCTCGAACCCGGCCAGAATGAACACCGGGATGCAGAACAAAATACCCACGATCTTCTGTTTGTCTCTCCACACGCTCACCGCCACGTACATGAGCACGCCGCAGAAAAAGCCGCGGATGAGCGTCTGCACAAAGGTCTGGTTCAGCTTGTTCGTGCAGATGGCCTCGGCCGTATCGCCGAGGGCGGGCAGGCCGAAGCGGATCAGGTACCCGCACGCCACGGTGCCGATCAGGTTCCCGAGCAGCCCGAGCAGCAGCACCGAAAAGGCCTCCTTATCGTGCTTTTCGGGAATAAAGCCGATCTTGCCCGTATAGAGCGAATAGCCCTTGATGCAGATGGTGAGCAGCGCCACGGTAAAGCACGCCGCGCCAACGTATTTGTTATCGCAGGCGAGGAACACCGCGCCGCCGATGGAGATCATGATACCGGACGAAATGCCGGAAAGCACTTTTTTCAGCATAATACGATCTTCTCCTCAGATGATACGATTTCGCCGATGATGTACGCTTCTTCGCCGTTGGCCTTCAAAATTTCCAGAGCCCTGTCGGCCTCGGGAGCGGGCACAACGATGCTCATGCCCACGCCCATGTTGTAGGTATTATACATATCGCGCTCGTCGATGCCGCCGGCCCTTTGGATCAGGTCGAACACGGGCAGCACCCTGACCGCGCTTTTTTCGATCTTCGCGCCGAGCCCCGCGGGCACGGAACGCGGGATATTCTCGTAGAAGCCGCCGCCGGTGATATGGGAGATGCCGCACACGGCAACCTCTTTCAGGAGGGCGAGCACAGGCTTTACGTAAATCTTCGTGGGGGTGAGCAGCGTTTCGCCCAGGGATCTGCCGCCAAGCGCCTGAACGGGGGCCCCAATATCGGCGTTTTCGATATCGAAGACCTTGCGCACCAGCGAAAAGCCGTTGGAATGCACGCCGGACGAGGGCAGCGCCACGATCGCGTCGCCGGGGCGCATGGTTTTATTGTCTATGATTTTTTCCCGGTCCACGATGCCCACACAAAAGCCCGCGAGGTCGTATTCGTTTTCGGGGTAAAAGCCGGGCATTTCGGCGGTCTCGCCGCCGATGAGCGCCGCGCCGGACTGCACGCAGCCCTCGGCCAC
>CAMVBR010000260.1 GCA_947165755.1 uncultured Clostridia bacterium | reverse complement strand
CTCCTTTTGTAATTTTATGATCGCGCCGCAGGCGCAATCCTTGTTATGAAAGGTTCATAAACGGTTTTTATTTCATTACTTCAGCTCCACAATAAGGATTTGTGATTATAAAATTTTTTGCCTGAGAAAACAAACATCTTTTCCAAAGCGCAAACCGCAGGCAAAAAATTACCGCGGCATAAAATGCCGCCCTACCGTGTGGAGCCGAACCTCTCCCCGACAAACTGAAATTTACAGGAAAAATATTTTTATATCCTATTTATTTTTCCTCTTGTTTGTGCTACAATAGAACAAATGTTCGATTTTTTTCGGAGGCGTGTTTTGGATCATTTTGAACTTGTTTCTCCCTTTCAGCCCACCGGCGATCAGCCCGAGGCCATTGCCGGGCTGGTGGACGGCGTAAAACAGGGCTTCAAGGAACAGGTCCTGCTCGGCGCCACGGGCTCGGGCAAGACCTTCACCATGGCCAACGTGATCGCGCTTCTCAACCGCCCCACGCTGGTGCTGGCCCACAATAAAACGCTTGCGGCGCAGCTTTGCAGCGAGTTCCGCGAGTTTTTTCCGCATAACGCGGTGGAATATTTCGTATCTTACTACGATTACTACCAGCCCGAAGCCTACATCGCCTCCACCGATACCTATATTGAAAAGGACAGCGCCATCAACGACGAGATCGACCGCCTGCGCCATTCCGCTACCTCGGCCCTTTCCGAGCGGCGGGACGTGATCATCGTGGCCTCGGTTTCGTGCATCTATTCGCTGGGCAGCCCCATCGATTACCGCAGCATGGTCATCTCGGTGCGGCAGGGCGCCGCGCTGGAGCGGGACCACCTGATCCAGCGGCTGGTGGAGATCCAGTACGAGCGCAACGATATCGATTTTTCGCGCAACAAGTTCCGCGTGAAGGGCGACGTGGTGGATATCTTCCCGGTGTATTCGGGCGATACCGCCATACGCATCGAGTTTTTCGGCGACGAGGTGGATAAGATCAGCGAGTTCAACCCCACCACCGGCGATATCAAAAACACCGTTTCCCACGTGGCGATCTACCCGGCCTCCCACTACGTCACCTCGCCCGAAAAGCTGGACGCCGCCGTGAAGGAGATCCTTGCCGAAATGGAGGAGCGGGAAGCGTGGTTCAAGGCCCACGGCAAGCTGATCGAGGCGCAGCGCATCCGCCAGCGCACCGAATACGATATGGAGATGCTGCAGGAAACCGGCTTCTGCAAGGGCGTGGAAAACTATTCCCGCGTTATGTCCGGCCGCGCGCCGGGCAGCGCCCCCTTTACGCTGCTGGATTTCTTCCCGGAGGATTACGTGCTGTTCGTGGATGAATCCCACGTCACGCTGCCGCAGGTGCGGGGCATGTACGGCGGCGACCGCTCCCGCAAGGAGGCGCTGGTGGAGTTCGGCTTCCGGCTGCCCTCCGCCTTCGATAACCGCCCGCTCACCTTCGACGAGTTCTACGCCCGCACGGGGCAGAAGGTGTTCGTGAGCGCCACCCCCGGCCCCTTTGAAAACGAGCGTGCCGCCCGCACGGTGGAGCAGATCATCCGCCCCACGGGCCTTTTGGACCCCGAGATCGAGGTGCGCCCGGTGGAAGGGCAGATCGACGATATGATCTCCGAGATCAACCTGCGGGTGGAAAAGAAGCAGCGCGTGCTGGTGACCACCCTCACCAAGAACATGGCCGAAAACCTCACCGACTACCTGCGCGATTACGGCATCAAGGTGCGCTATATGCACCACGACGTGGATACCATGGAGCGCATGGAGATCATACGCGACCTGCGTCTGGGCGAGTTCGACGTGCTCGTGGGCATCAACCTTCTGCGCGAGGGCCTCGATATCCCCGAGGTTTCGCTCGTGGTGGTGCTGGACGCGGATAAAGAGGGCTTTTTGCGCAGCGAGACCTCGCTGATTCAAACGGTGGGCCGCGCGGCCCGCAACGCCGAGGGCAGGGTCATCATGTACGCGGATACGGTCACGCCCTCCATGGAGCGGGCCATCCGCGAGACCTACCGCCGCCGCGAAAAGCAGCAGGCCTATAACGAGGCACACGGCATCGTGCCGAAAACCATTGTAAAGGATATCCGCGAGATCATCGAGATCTCGGGCAACCATAAGGCCGCCCGGCTGGACGGCAGAAAGCTGAGCAAGAAGGAGAGGGAAGACCTGATCCAAAGGCTCACCAGAGAGATGAAGGCGGCGGCCAAGATCCTCGATTTCGAGAACGCCGCGTATATCCGCGATAAAATCAGAAAACTGCAGGACGGAGAATAAATTTTGGGCAGCAAGGTCATTAAAATCGTAGGCGCGAAGGAGCATAACCTGAAGAACGTGGATCTGGAGATCCCGCGCGATCGGCTGATCGTGTTCACCGGGCTTTCCGGTTCGGGCAAATCCACGCTGGCGTTCGATACCATCTACGCCGAGGGGCAGCGGCGGTACGTGGAGTCCCTCTCTTCCTACGCGCGCCAGTTCTTAGGGCAAATGGAAAAGCCCAACGTGGAGCTGATCGAGGGGCTTTCCCCCGCCATCAGCATCGATCAGAAAACCACCTCGAAAAACCCGCGCTCCACCGTGGGCACGGTAACGGAGATCTACGACTATCTCCGTTTGCTCTACGCCCGCGTGGGCATTCCCCATTGCCCGGTGTGCGGCAAGGAGATCCGGGGCCAGTCGGTGGATCAGATGACGGATAAGATCATGGCCTTCGCCGAGGGCACCAAGTTCATGTTCATGGCGCCGGTGGTGCGCGCCCGCAAGGGAGAGCACGTAAAGGTGCTGGAAAACGCCCGCAAATCGGGCTTTGTGCGTGCCCGCATCGACGGCGAGATGCGCGACCTCAGCGAAGAGATCAAGCTCGCCAAAACCAACAAGCACACCATAGAGGTGGTGGTGGACCGCCTCGTGATGAAGGAGGGCCTTGCCTCCCGCGTGGCCGATTCCCTTGAAACCGCGCTGGCGCTGGGCGACGGCATCGTGAATATCAGCATCGTGGGCGGGCAGGAGATGCTCTTCTCGCAGAAATTCGCGTGCCCGGATCACGACGTCTCCTTCGGCGAGCTCAGCCCGCGTATGTTCTCGTTCAATAACCCCTTCGGGGCCTGCCCCAAGTGCCTCGGCCTCGGCGTGTTCAAAAAGGTGGCGCCGGAGCTGATCTTGCCCGATAAGCACCTCTCCATCAATCAGGGGGCGGTGCACGGCTGCGGCTGGCAGAACGAAAAATACGGCAGCATCTCCCGCATGTATCTCGAGGGCATCGCCGACCGCTTCGGCTTTACCATGGATACCCCCGTGCGCGACATCCCCGCCGCCGGCATTCAGGCCATCCTTTACGGCACGGGCGAGGAAAAGCTGAAGCTACGGCGCAGGCTGCCCACCGGCGAAACCAAATACGAGGCCCCCTTCGAGGGCATCGTGAACAATTTGGAGCGGCGCTACCGCGAATCCACCTCCGAGTGGGCGCGGTGGGAGATAGAGCTTTTCATGACCGACCACACCTGCCCCGAATGCGGCGGCGCAAGGCTCAAAAAGGAGCTGCTGGCCGTGACCGTGGGCGGCAAGAATATATTTGAATTCACGCAGCTTTCCATTTCGGAGGGGATCGCCTTTCTGGAGGGGCTCACCCTCAGCGACCGCGAGGCCTTCATCGCCCACGGCATCTTAAAGGAGATCGTGGCGCGGCTGCGGTTTCTGGAAAGCGTGGGGCTCGATTACCTCACCCTTTCCCGTTCCTCGGGCACCCTTTCCGGCGGCGAGAGCCAGCGCATACGGCTCGCCACGCAGATCGGCTCCGCCCTTACCGGTGTGCTCTACGTGCTGGATGAGCCCAGCATCGGCCTGCACCAGCGCGATAACGAAAAGCTGATCCGTACGCTCAAGGACCTGCGCGACCTCGGCAACACACTGATCGTGGTGGAGCACGACGAGGATACCATGCGGGCCGCGGATTACATTGTGGATATCGGCCCCGGCGCGGGCATCCACGGCGGCGAGATCGTGGCGGCGGGCA
>CAMVBR010000259.1 GCA_947165755.1 uncultured Clostridia bacterium | reverse complement strand
ATGGCCCGGCTTGAAGCCGTGGAGGGCGTCGGCTACGTGTTGAGGGAAGAAAACGCCCCGCAGCCCGCGGAACCCACGGTGAGCGTTACCGCCACCGAACCGCTCACGGAAGCGATTATGCCTGCGGCAGATACAAAAAAGCCGGAACCCGCCGCGCCGAGCACGGAAAAAAGATATGCGGGATCTGCCGAACAAACCACAAAAGGATCCGCCGGAGCCACCCTGCCCTCGCTGCCCTTATCCGGCGGGCAGAGCTACGCCGTTCCCGAAACACAGCCGGAGGAATGGCAGCGGCTGTACCCCAACGTGGACGTTTTATCGGAGCTGCGCGCCATGCGCGGCTGGCTGCTTTCGCACCCGGAAAAGCAAAGGACCGCCCCCGAAACAGAGCGGTTCATCCACTATTGGTTATCGAACGCCATGCGCCGGGCGGCGCAGGCCCCGCCGTATGCGAATTACGGAGAAACCCGCCGGGGGCGTTGGGCGGACGACGGCCCGCCAAGCTACGATATGGACAGGGCTATGGAAAAGATGATGACCACCGTGCCGAAGCTGAAGAAAAAACGGCGGTGATCCGCCGTTTGCGATATGCTGCTGCGCAGCGCGATATACTTCGTGCGATATATGCCGCTCCGCGTCATGCGATCTGAGATGGAGCCTGTAACATTCACGTGCCGCAGGCACATATCGCACCGAAGGTATATCGCGGAGCCGTCAGGCTCCATCTCGCGGCGTCGCCACAGGCGACGCTTCCGGCTGTTCCGGATACGGCAGACGCGGTTCGACTTCAACCATTTTTTCGTTTGCTTTGCCCGCGGCGTGCCGGAGCACGCGTTGGACGCGGCGCGCGAAGAGAGATCTTTCGATCAAAATGAATATCCGGTCTTCATGGAGACGTGAGAGCGGATCGAACGATCTGAACGAAAGGAAGCCTGAACGTTTGCGCGGGCTTACGCGAGAACGCTGAGGGATGGGCGGAGGACGAGCCTTCGATCCTTTTTGTTTCAGCCGGTAAAACCGTGCAAAAGTGTCCAGAGGACGTGTGCAGCGTTATCGTTCATCTGCACCTGAACCGGTATCCGTTTTCACCGGGTCTGCCGCACCCGGAACAGCCGGAGCCCTGCCCGGTTTTCCCCGGGCGGGACGGTTTGGGCTTTTTTTGCGGCCCGCTTACAGCACGGGACCCGCGAATTTCTCGAAGGCGTCGGCGAAGCTGGCGTTCACGTCGAAGGGCGGCTCGTACTCCACCGTGGAGGTGACCAGGGCCACGTCGATGGCGGCGGAGGTGGCGTCCGCCTTGCGATTCAGTTTTTCAAGGGTGGAGCGCACCACGTTGCGGTTGAAGTTGATGGTGGTCACACGCTTGGCATCGCAGCGGTAGGAGATCTGGTTCCCCTCGGCGTTGAAGCGGTAGCCCGTGCCGCCGCCCACCAGCACCTGCTCGGAGGCGCGCAGGTCGTTCATGTATTTGAGCGTGCCCGCAAGGCTCTGGCGCGCGGAATTCAGGCTCACCTCGCTGTCCAGATCCAGCTCGAGGGCGTTTTTGGTTTTGCGGATGGCCGCGCTCAGCTTTTCTTTTTCGCCGAGCAGATAGGTGAGAAAGGTCACGAGCTCGGTGATCTGCTCGTAGTATTCGGTTTCGGGGATGAGCGCCACGGTCTCGTCTTCGGCCTCGGGCATCACCTTGTGGCGGAGATAGGTGGTTTTTACGCGGGTCACGTTGGCGTCCTGCGCAAGAATGCTTTGGGCTTCCTCCATAAAGGATTGCAGCTTATTTTGAAAACGGAAGGCTTCTTTCAGATTCATACGTTGATCACCTCATATTGAATTTTTGTTTGGATTTTGTTTCTGAGCGCATTATAGCAGAAAAATATACGTTTGTCTACTGAACCGGCGGTTCAAATTTCAGTTTAGCGCACAGCGCTAAACTGAAATTTGCGCCGTTTGCTGTTCGCCGTTCGCCGTTCGCGTTTGATCCTTCGGCGAAGAGGCGAACCAATGTTTGTTGCTGTTTGATGGTTGTTTATTGTTGATATTTCAAGGAAATGGCCGCTCACGGATAGAACTCGCCATATTGCGAAAAGGTTGGGTTTCGATGCGAACGGCAAACGGCGAACGGCGAACGGCGAACGCGAACGGCAGCCTTCCAAATTTTTGAAAACCCGCCCGGAATGAAACGCGGTTTTCCGGAATGAAACGCAATTATTTTTCTTTTTCGGAAAATAAAAACGCCGCAGGATGGAGAGAACCGGCGGCATTTTTGTGCATATTCCACAAAAATTAAAAGAGGGCGTAAAAAAATACTATTTACAAAAACGTTTGTGTATGCTATAATCCGTAAGTGAAAAAATGAAATGATTGAGAAAGGAGATAAAACGATGGTATCCGGATTCGGCATCAAACTACCCGATCGGTGGGACAATAATGAAAAAGGCTTTATTGCCTGGCTTTACCATATTATTACCGGTCACTGAGTTACGCCTGGGTTCCCGAAGCCCCGAAGCAAAGTGAAAGACGAAGCGTGAACGTGCCGTTTTCCACGATGACGTCCACGTTGTCGCCGCCGTAATTGGCGGCGGCTCTTTTTATGCTGC
The DNA here is from genome assembly GCA_947165755.1 of uncultured Clostridia bacterium. GTDB lineage: Bacteria > Bacillota > Clostridia > Oscillospirales > Acutalibacteraceae > RUG806. The sequence goes on along the minus strand of CAMVBR010000259.1, from coordinate 1,428 downwards.
GAAAGCCGTAGCCGTGGGCGGTTTTATCCTTTTTATCGCTCTGGGGCACGCCGTGCTTGATCACGGGCGCAGCGGCGCAGGGGTTGGAAATGGCAACGTAAACGGTATCCCCGGCAATGCGGGAGGATACGTTTACCTGCCGCTCCCCTTCCACCTGACGGCAGGCCTCGATGGCGTTATCGAGCGCGTTGGGGAAGATAGTGTAGATATCGTCCGGCGCGATGCCCTCGGCGGGGAACAGGCTGCCGTAGGTATATACGATGGTTATACCGTCCTGCGCTGCGATCTGCTGCTGGCAGAACAGCACCGTATCGAGCCGGTAGTTGCCGGTGTGGAAGCGGTATTCGCTTTCGGCGGTAAAGCCGCCGGAGAGCTCCCGGGCGATCTCGGTGGCGGAGGCCACGTCGTTGTTTTCAAGGAAGGTTACCATGGGGCGCAGCTTTTTGGGCAGGTCGTGGCGGAAGACGCGCAGATCCTCGTTCATGTTCTCCATCATTTCATAATACCGGATCTGCTGCTCGAGCTGCAGCTTATAAGTGCGCTCCGCCGTTTGGGTTTTTACGAGGCTGTAAACCGCGTAGCTCACCGTGGCGGTGACCAGCGGGATATTGAGCAGAATGAAAATGAGCTGCCAGGTATCGGTGAGATCCGAGACGCCGGAGCTGACCGCCGCCAATGAGACGATGAACACGGCGAGCGTGGCCGCGATGAGCACGTAAAGAATGGGGCTGATCTGCAGCAGCGGCTCGAAGATATTGCGCTTTTCGTTTTTACGGCGCATGAGCGCCGTGAGGCCCAGCGCCGCCGCCAGATGCACGATGAGCTCAAGCAAAAGCTCGAGCGGATCGTTGGTTTCGGCAATGGCTTCACGGAAGAAGAAGATCATGATCACGTACTTTACCGCTTCCACGAACAGGTAGCCCAGCGCCGCGGCAAGCCCCTTCCAGATCTGCCGGACGGGCACCACCAGCAAAACGCACGCGTAGGGCAGAATGGTGTTGAAAAACTCCCAGTTGATAAAGCGGTTCGCCTCGGGATCTCCGCGCCAGAACCGGGTAACGCCCACGGCCACGCACAACAGCCCCGCCAAAGCCCACAGCAACGGCTGCCGCCTGAGCTTTACGCGGAAAACCACCGGCACCGCGATCAGGCAGAACCAGGTCATGAGCAGCGTATTGATCACCGAAACAGCGGCGTAAACCACGCGCATTTCGCCGAAGGTCTGTAACAGGGCGGACATGGGTTGGGCTCCTTTCTTGGTTTTGGAAATCAAATGTGGTTTTATAATATTTCGGTTTTTCGGGAAGTTCGCTTCGCTCTCGGGAGGGTGCGCCTTACGGCGCGGGAGAGGTACAATGAAAAACTATTCTCCCGCGAGCGCAAGCGAGCAATCTCCCGCGAGCGCAAGCGAGCAATCTCCCGCGAGCG
>CAMVBR010000258.1 GCA_947165755.1 uncultured Clostridia bacterium | reverse complement strand
GGGCGTTCCTCACCGTATACGATATGCAGGAATGCTTTGGCAAGACCGTATGCAAGCGGGCCGGAAATGACAAAAATAAGCACGGACGAAACGCCGGTTCCCGCAATCATGGGCGGAAACACGGAGATGACCGCCTCAACGTCATACGCGCCGCCGTCCATCGCCATCTGCACCAAACGGCTCATACTCATACCGCCGGAAAACACGCTGCCGATCCCGGAAACAACGGACAGGATCGCGTTGGAGATCAGGCAGATCACAAGGGCGAGAAGCCACTTTTCGTTAAAAATGGAGCCGCCAAGCTGCCGCTTTGCATTTGATTTCAATACTTTTCTATCCATAGATAACACTCCGATCTGTTATGCTCTCAAACAAAGGATACCGTAGAAGGATCGTGCTTGCGAAAATCAATCCTGAGGTGCATCTTCGTCCGCAGGTACGAAGGGATCCGCAGGCTGAGAAGCGGCAGCCCCCTCCGACTGCGCCGCGAGGCAGGCGTAGAAATTGGCTCTTGTGCACTCCATATAGGGAGATACCCAAAACAGGCCGATACCGAGGGTGAACATAGCAACGATGATCCAGCCGATAAAGCTGAGATCCAGCACGAAGAGCTCGCCCTTGTGGCCCTTCATCATGGTTTCGCTGCCCTTGAGGCAAGCGCTCCAGTCGTAATCGGGGTGATCCACCTTAATGAAGAACGCCATGGCGTAGGCGTAGGATTTGATGATACCGGGAACGATAAACAGCAGCGTCCAAAGGGCGATGAAGATCGTCTGCATCAGGCCGAGCAGCAGGGTGCCGCCGAAATCGTCCTTAAAGCCGTCGAACATGGTTTCCAGCTTGATCGGCTCACCGTAAACGAGGCGCAAAAATACCTTGCTCACGCCGTAGGTGATCGGGCCCATCAGTATAATAGTACCTATGCCGGTAAAGCTGACGGCGGAAAGGATCGCGCCCTCAATGAGCACAACCAGCAGCGCCATCAGCCAGGGGGTTTGGAAAATACCGCCGCCGAGCTGCTTTCTGGCGTTTGCTTTCAATACGGTTCTGTCCATAAAAATACCTCTCTCTACCTGAAATATTAATCAGAACAACGAAATCAGATCTCGCTGAGTTTCACGGGACGGTGCTCGGCAACGCTCTTCTTGGCGGCCAAACCGATCTTCACGCTCTGCATGCCGGCATGGATGCCCACGGGCACTTCTTTATCGTTTACGCAGGCGTCCACGAACTGACGCATCTCTTCGCTGAAGGAGCCCATATAGCGCTCAAGGAAGAAAAACAGGGGCTTTTCGCCGGTCACGCCGTTGGCGTCCGCGATCACGGCGGTAGAGAGCGTATCGTTGGAGGTGGCCACCATGCCCTTGGAGCCGAACAGCTCCGCGCGCTGATCGTAGCCGTAGGCCGCGCGGCGGGAGTTATCGATCACGGCCAGCGCGCCGTTGGTCATCTTCATGGTGATGATGGCGGTATCCACGTCGCCCTGCTCGCCGATGGCGGGATCCACCAGCACGGCGGAATTCACGTAGATCTCTTCCACGTCGGAATTGGTGAGGAAGCAGGCCATATCGAAATCATGGATGGTCATATCCAGGAAAATACCGCCGGAAACGGCAATGTATTTGGGGTTGGGCGGCTCGGGATCGCGGGACGTGATCTTGAGGATATGGGCCTCGCCGATCTTGCCGGCGTCGTAAGCGGCGCGGATGGCGGCGAAGTTGTGGTCGAAGCGGCGGTTGAAGCCCACCTGGAACTTGATGCCGGGGTTGGCGGCCAAGGTGTCGGCCACGGCCTGAATCTTTTCCACGGAGTGATCCACGGGCTTTTCGCAGAACACGTGCTTGCCGGCCTTGATCGCCTCGATGGAGATCTGGGCATGCGTATCGGTGGAGGAGCACACCAGAACTGCGTCGATATCCTTATCTTCCAGGATCTTCTTATAGTCGGTGTAAATGTTTTCCACGCCGAAGCTCTCGATGAAAGCTCTGGTCTCGTCGTTCATGAAGGGATCCGCCACCGCTTTCACGGTCGCGTTTTTCACGTGGTAGGAAATGGATTCCAGATGCACCTTGCCGATGCGGCCGGCGCCGATGATACCGATGTTAAGCATAATTATAAACTCCTTTTATAATAAATGATCTTTGCGATCTGATTTTGCGGCGCAAAATCAGATCGTTCCGTCCCAGGTCGAAACGTTCTTGTTGGTTTTCTCTTCCTCGTCGAACCAGCGGGTGGTGACGCACTTGGAATCGGTATAGAAGCGGTAAGCGTCCTTGCCGAGGCAGTGCAGGTCGCCGAAGAAGCTCTGCTTGTGGCCCGCGAAGGGGAAGAAGCCGATCGGCACCGGGATGCCCACGTTCACGCCGACCATGCCGCCGTCGGTATGGCGGACGAATTCACGGGCGAAGTAGCCGTTCTGCGTAAAGATCTCGCTGCCGTTGGCATAGGGGTTGGCGTTCATGATGGCGAGGCCTTCGTTGAAATCCTTGCAGCGCTTGATGCAAAGCACGGGACCGAATACCTCGTCGCGGCCGATGGTCATATCCTCGGTCACGTGGTCGAACACCGTGGGGCCTACGTAATAGCCGCCCTCGTAGCCTTCCACCTTGCAGTTGCGGCCGTCGAGCACGAGCTCGGCGCCTTCGGCCACGCCCTTATCGATATCGGCCAGGACCTCGTGCCAGTGCTTTTCATAGGTGATCGGGCCCAACTTGGTGGTTTTATCGTAGGCGGGGCCCACCTTGATCTGAGAAGCCTGCTTTTTGAGCTCGGCAACGAACTGATCGGCAATGGCCTCTTCCACCACGCAGCACGAAAGCGCCATGCAGCGCTGACCGGCGCAGCCGAACGCGGAGTTGATCACGCCCGCCACGGTGCGCTCGATGGGCGCGTCGCTCATAACGAGGGCATGGTTCTTGGCCTGCGTGAGGCACTGCACGCGCTTACCGTTCTTGGCGGCCTTTTCGTAGATCAGCTTGCCCACGGGGGTGGAGCCCACGAAGGTGATGCCTCTTACGTCCGGATGCTCGAGGATGAGATCGATCTCATGGCGGGAGCAGGTAACGATGTTCACAACGCCGTCGGGCATACCGGCCTCTTTATACAGGCCCGCAATGCGAAGGGCGGTTCTGGGGGTAAGAGAGGCGGCTTTCAACACCATGGTGTTGCCGCAGGCAACGCACACGGGCACCATCCAGCCGAAGGGGATCATGGCGGGGAAATTCACGGGCACGATGCCTGCGAACACGCCCATGCTCTCACGGTAGAGGGTGGTATCGAACCCGCGGGAAGCGTCCATAATGCTTTCGCCCATCATCAGGGACGGCACCTGGGTGGCAAGCTCGGTGCCCTCCTTGGCCTTGAGCACGTCGCCCTCGGCCTCGGCCCACGCCTTGCCGTTTTCTTCGGAAACAAGGTAAGTGAGCTCTTCCATGTGCTCGATGAGCAGGTCGCGCACCTTGTAAAGGATCTGGGCGCGCTTGATGGGAGGCGTGGCGCTCCAGCCCGGGTAGGCTGCCTTGGCGGCGGCGATGGCGCCGTTAACCTCTTCCGCGGTGCAGTTGGGGGCGTAGCCCGTCACTTCACCGGTGGAGGGATTGTGCAGATCGTAGTACTTTTCGGCCTTGGATTCCACGTACTGGCCGTTTACGAAATATTTGAGTTTTTCAGGCATTTGTATTTCTCCTTATGCTGATTTCTATCTTCAATTCGGAATTCCGCTTTCGGAATTGAGAATCATATTACAGACCTGCCTTTTCGGCGATGTATTTTCTCGCCTTGATGGCATACTCCAGCGGGTTGGCGATGGCGGGATCCTGCTCGGCTTCCACCAGCACGTAGCCCTCGTAATCGTTTTCGGCAAGCACGTCGAAGATGGGGCCGAAATCGATGGCGCCGTCGCCGGGCACGGTGAAGGTGCCGAGGCGCACGCCCTGCAGGAAGCTGAGGTGCTCCGCCTTGACCTTGGCGATCACCTCGGGGCGGATATCCTTCAGGTGCACGTGCTTGATGCGCTTGGCGTACTTT
>CAMVBR010000257.1 GCA_947165755.1 uncultured Clostridia bacterium | reverse complement strand
AAATCCGGCAGCACCGCTGCCGGATTTATTGTTGGCTGAAATGGGGAAAATATACTTTGGAATTCAATATCCTACCTTCGGCACGTCTATGGCAAGATCGGAGAGGGGGAAGCTGACGCAGGGGTGGATATAGCCGTAGTCCTTGTCGGCAAGGCGGCGGCCGTCCACGCTTTCGGGCACGTATACCTGCCCGTAGATGAGCTGCGAATGGCACCAGCCGCAGCGGCCGGAGCGGCAGTCCGAGGGCGCGTCGATCCCGGCGGCCTCCATGGCCCGCAGCAGGGAGGTATCGGCGGGGCATTGGATCACGTATTCCTTTTCCGCGATGCGCACGCGCACCTTGTAGCTCTCTTTTACGTCCGCCGGGTAATCGGCGTTCTGCGCCGGGTCGAAATACTCGCCGAACAGCTCGTGCCGCACGAATTTGCGGCGGATGCCCAGCGTTTCGATCTCTTTATCCACAAAGCGGTACATGGCCTGCGGGCCGCAAAGGAAAAGGGAGTAGGGCGCGTTCTGCGGGGCGTATTTTTTGATGAGCTTTGCGGTGATAAAGCCGTTTTCGCAGCCCTTCTTCTTTTCCTCCGAGAGCACGTTCACGAGCTTTACCTTGGGGCAGGCTGCGGCGATGGCGGCGATCTCATCGGAGAAAACCGCGTCGGCCAGCGTGCGGCTGCCGTAGAGCAGAATCAGGCTGCAGTCCTCGTCGCCGTTTTTGATGGCGCAGGCCAGCGAGCGGAAGGGCGTGATGCCGCTGCCCCCGGCAATGCCCACCACGGTTTTCGCGTCGCGCAGGGGCTCGTAGGTGAAATCGCCCAGCGGCGCGCTGGCGGCGGTTTTGGCGCCCACGGTCCAGTGGTCCAGAATATAATTGCTCACCACGCCGTTTTCCACGCGCTTCACCGTAAGCCGGTATTCGCCCGAGAGGGTATCCGCGGGGGCGGAGGCGATGGAGTAGGGGCGGCAATAGCGCTTATCGCCCACCTGCACGCACACGGTGAGGTACTGCCCGGCTGAGAACCAGGCGAGGGCGTTGGTGCCCCGGGTCTTATCCGGCGCGAGAATATAGCTTTTCATATCGGGGGCGTGCGCGATCACCTTTTTCACCGTTAAAAACTGGCAGTGGGGGTGCAGGGCTGCGGCAAGGCGGTTGGGGTGGTAGGAATACAGGTCCCTCACGTTGCCGTCGTCCGCCGCGCGCACGGCCTTCAGCCGCCCGGCGATCAGCTTCATCAGGTCCAGCCGCTGCAGCTTCATTTTTTTCACTTCGCCTGCCATTTATTTGCCCTCCTTCAGTTCGTCGATCACTTTGCGGGCGGCCATGGCCCCGGTGATGTAGGCCGAGGGGTAGCCGTCGCCGCGCACGGAATGCCCGCCGCAGAAGAACAGGTTCTTTACCGTCTCCTCCATCGGCTGCGCCACGGTGCGGGCCACCACGTTATCCCAGCCCTTGGAATCGTACCCGTAAATGGCGCCCTCGGGCGTGCCGAGGTAGCGGGCGAAGGTCACCGGGGTGGCGATCACGATCTCCTCGATATGCCCGCGCACGTTCACGCCCATCACCTGCTCGTAATCGACGATGTATTCCTCCGCCACCTTGTTTTTATACTTTTTATAATCCTGCGGCCGCAGCGTTTCGGGGAGATCGCCGGGCATATAGGGAATGGTGAAAAACAGGGTGCAGGTGCCCTCGGGGGAGGATTCCGGCAGCACCTGATTGAGGCAGTTTACCACGTACATGCCCTTTTGCCGCCGCTGCTCGAACTGGGCGCGGGCGGTGGGCGCGTGCATGATGAATACCGAATAATCCGTAATGCCCAATTCCTCCATGGAGGCGTCCAGGCCGAGGTACACGGTGATAAAGGTCATGCCGAAGCTCCTGGCGTTGGCCAGCTTTCTCTGCTTTGCCGAAACGAACTTTTCTTCGGAGCGGTTCATCACGTTATTGGGAATGATATTGGAAACGATCTTCTTCGCGTAGAATACTTCGTTTCCCGCCACCACGCCGATGGCCTCTTTTTTGCCGCCGTAAAGGAATTTGGTGACCTCGGCGTTGTAGCGGATCTCGCCGCCGAAGCCCTGCAGGGCCTTCACCAGCCCCAGCGACAGGGCGTGGGAGCGGTGGTGCGGCATCGAGGGCGGCGTATGGGCAAAGGCCGCCAGCAGGCTCAGGTAGTGGAGCGCGTTGAGGTCGTCGGTGGGCACGCCCAGATAGCCCCAGTAGGTGCAAAGGATGCGCTGTGCCTTCTCGGGCACACCGAGCGCATCCATCACCTCTTGGGTGGAATGGGAGGCAGCCCGCATGAAGTTGCCGTATTTGTTGTAGAACACCGAGGGGTGCAGGCCGTTGGCGTTCATATAGTCCTGCGCCTCGTCCAGCTCTTGGTTCAGGTCGATGAGCGCCTTCACGCTGTTGCGGCAGCCGGGCACGGCGGCCTCCATGGCGTCCAGAAACGCCTCGTAGCCGGTTGGCAGCTTCACGTCGTAGCCGTCTTCGCCCACGCATACGGCGCGGAACAGCGTTTGGTCGTAGGCGAGGTCCATATCCACGCCCAGATCGTCGAAGATCTTTTTTACCGAGTCGGCGTTGGGCGAGGTGACCTCGTGGCACAGCTCGTGCAACGCGGCCTCAAATTCAAAGCGCCCACGCACAAAGCTGGTGGCGCAGCCGCCGGGCAGGTTGTGCTTTTCGAGCACAAGCGTTTTGTAGCCCGCTTTTGCGATGGTGGCCGCGGCGGCAAGCCCGCCGTTCCCGGCCCCGACGACGATCACGTCGTAATGGTTCATTGCTTTTCTCCTCCGTTGAAGATAATGCGGATATTTCTTTTGCTGTATCAGAAGATCAATACAAAAAGAATAGTTACGGCTTGCAGATACCGCACGGTGAAAAACCGTCCGCAACCAATTCTGACCTTGTTGCGGCTGAATAAGCGCGATTTCCGGAATTCATCTTGGATAAGGCTCTGCAGCCTCTGACGTGGAATTTTAGGGTATTTGTGTTCACGATATAATTATAGCTCGCATCGTCATTCACCAGCCCCGGAACATATACGCCGTGAGAATAGCCTCCCGGGGGATCTGCAGGCTGCTCCTTTGTGCCAACGTCTTTGCTTTGATAATTATCGATGTGATCGAGTCCGATGGCGATTCTTAATACGGTACGCGCGTCTCCGGTGGAAATCGTTCCGTCTCCGTCGATATCACAGGCTGTAAAAATGTCGCTTCCTTCTGCGTATCGTTGTAAACCAATGGACGCTCTCAGTATCAAACGGGCGTCGGCAGTCGTAATTCCTGCCGTACCGTCAACGTCTCCAAGGGAAAGCGCGTTTGTGAACGGGAGCATAACAACCGTAAGAATCAAAGAGATAATAAAAGAAAAGATTTTTTTCATATTTACTGCCTCCGATTAAAACAATTCTGAATCATCAATTGTTGAGTACTGATTACTGACTGCTGACTACTGACTGCTTATTCCTCGTGCACGCGCTTGCCGGTGATATGCTCCGGGGTCAGCGCGAACAGGGCGGTGTTTTTGCCGAATTTTTCGATCTCGCGGGCGATGTAGGCCTCGTCGTCGGTGAATTTCAGGCTGAGCAGCCGCGAAATGCGGCAGATCTCGCCGTAATCCGTAATAAATTCCACGCGGCCGAATACGATCACGCTGTTGAAATACAGCGACCACGCGCCGGGCGTGGCTTCGCCCCCGTCGGTCACGCAGAAGGCGGCCTTGGCGTCGGCCATCAGCGCGTCGATCTTGTGCCCGGTTTTGCCGGAGTGAAAATACAGCTTGCCGTCTTCCTCGCAGTAATAGTGGTTCAGCGGCACGGGGTAGGGGTAGCCCCCGTCACCGGTCACGGCCAGCACGCCGCGCTTTTCATTCTTTAATATTTCTATGCAGGTTTCTTTCGATAACGCCTGTTTTGTGCGTTTTACTTCTCTGAATTCCATAGGCGGCTCCTTTTCAAATTGCAGTTTATCGAGCAGAGCAACATTTCGTAGCGCGGCTGACCACAGCCGCTATTGTGCAGAGACGCGGGTATG
>CAMVBR010000256.1 GCA_947165755.1 uncultured Clostridia bacterium | reverse complement strand
GATGAGGTGGAGAAGAGGCGCAAACATTTGTCCGGGGCACCTTCCTTACGGAGGGCGCCCTAAGCGGTCCTTTTTATTTCAGTTTATCGCGCTGATAGCGCGAAGCTGCAAGCTACAAGCTGCAAGCTGCAAGCACAGTTGAAATGTACGGATGTTGTTCTGATACCAACATATTTCCACGCAATCTATCTGACTTGTAGCTTGTAGCTTCTTAGCTTGTAGCTCCAGTTTGTCGGGCATACTGCCCGACAAACTGCCAATTTGAAAGCCGCGCGGTTTTGCTGCGCGGCTCCCGTTATATTCTGATTTACAGCTCGATATGGTCGATCGCTTCGCCGGAACCGAGGTCGTAGCTCCAGATGGCTTCGCCGGACCTGTAAGAACCGTAGCCGTCGTATTCCCCGGCGTTATCCGCGTAGCCGCTGTAACGGGCGTAGAGATACAGCTCGCTGCCGATAAACATGGCGCGGTGGGCGCTGTCTACGTCTTCAACCGGGATCTCGGCGCGGCTCTGCTCGGTGAGCTTCCCGTTTTCCACGGTGAAATACAGCGCGCCGCAGCGGTTGCCGTTCCACAGGGTATAGGTGACGATAAAGCCGTTATCGCCGCAGGGCACGAACGCCTTGTGATCGGAATTGAACCAGCCCTCGCTGAGCACGATATGATCGGTTTCCACCGGGTTTTCGGGATCGGCTACGCTGAACAGGCTGATTTTGGCGCTGCCGTCCAGCCCTTCGTCGGTGCCGCCCTGGCCGACGCCTACCATATAGCCCTCCCCTGCCGGGTGCAGATACGCGGAGAAGCCCGGAAGCTTCAGCTCGCCGCGCGGCGTGGGGTTGGCGGGATCGGTCAGATCGAACACAAACAGCGGGTCGGTCTGATAAAACGTGACGGCGTAGCAGGTGTTTTCGGCAAAACGCACGGATTCGATCATCTCTCCTTTGCCGAAGGGCTGCGACTGCCCGAGGGCGTTCAAGGCGTCATCCAACACAAGGATGTAGTTTTCCCGTTCGTCGCCGTTCCAGCACTCCAGGGCGAGACGCAGATTGCCGCCGAACTCGTCGATGGCGTAATCGTCGTGCAGCCAAGCGTCCTTCAGCTCCGTTTTTGCGATATACGCGGGGGCGTCGCCCTCCACGCTGATCTTATACAGCACCAGCTTGCTCACCCAGCCCACCACGGGGCCCTTATACTCGGAATCGTCGCCGTAGGCGTACACGTTTTTGCCGGAGCAATAGAAATCGTAAGCGGTACCGAGCACCGAAACGCTTTCACAGGCAAAGGCGGCGGAGGAAAGATCGGTCACGGTCACGGTGAAGAAGGCGTCGCCCTCCTCGTCCGCCACGCAGATATCTGCGGGGGCTACGTAGCCGTCGCCCGCGTATGGGATAAAGGTGGAATAATCGTCGGCCTTGAAATCGCGGCGATAGGGATAATAGGTGGAAACGGTGATGAGGCGCCCATCCGTGATGCGGGTATCGAGAATCGATGAATCGTAGCGCAGCTCCTTCACGAGCTTAACGTTAGCGGGGTCGGACAGATCGTATATACACACCAGCCCCTTTGTGCGGGTCTCGGGATAGGTATACGCGTCCGGGTCGCCGTCCTCGTCGTCAAAGATCCATGCGTTGTTCTCGGTATCGTATATGAGCGCGCCTTTTTCGTAAACCGTTTCGCTGCCGGTAAGCACGGCGTAGCTGCCGTAAAGATAGAAGCCGTAGAAGGAACGCTGCTCGGTGACGCGCTTTGCCTCCGGCGCGTTCGGGGAAAGCCGCGTTTGCGAAACCTTCTGCATGTGGCCGTCGCCGGGCAAAATCACGGTAAAGGTCTGCTCCCCGGCGTAGCCGGCGTAAGAATAGCCGTAATCGTAATAGTAACCGCCTTTGAAGCGGGGATAATAGCCGCCGTACATCCCGGCTTTGCTCAGTACGTAGATATAACGGCCGTCCGTACGCACGGTATCGGCTTCATCCACGCCCTCGGTGCGGGTGTTGAGCTCGGAATAAGAGCCGTCGGTGGATACGGCTTCGTTCGCCACAGTCGCGGGCATGGAGGCGTCAGATTCCGCCATGTAGAAATCCCCGGCGGATTTACGGATAACGCCGGAAAAACCGTTTTTGCTCTCCTGTTTTTTCTGATTCTTTTTCAGCAGCGCGCCGATGGCGTCGTAGGACTGCGTTTCCGCCGGCGCGGCCTGCTCCGGCTTCTGATCGAAGGTGCGCGGACGGGTACCCGCGAGCTTCACGGCGAGGGTGACGCCGATCAGCAGCACAAGCGCCGCGGCAAGAGATACGATCACCGTACGGTAGCGGCGTTTTTTGGGCTTTGCCTGCGTTTCGCTCTGCACCAGCGACGCAACGGTTTCTTCCGATAAGGCGTCGGGCAGGGCGGCGGGGGCTTCGTTTATTTTGTTTTGCAGAAAATCAAGATCTTCGTTCATTGGTCTGCCTCCATTTCCGTTCTTAAAAAGTGAAGGGCGCGCGAAAGCCTTGAGCGCACGGCCACGGCGGAAAGCCCCACGGCCCTGCCGATCTCATCGCTCCTGTAACCGCCGAGAACGCTGAGCAGCACGATTTTGCGGTCCGTTTCGCTCAGCCGGTCTAAGTACCGCTCCACGTAGCCGTCCGAAAAATCGGCGTAGTACGGCGCGTTCGCCAGCGCGGGATCGTCATCCCCCACAAGCGTCAGGCGGCTGCGGGCGGCTTGCAGATCCTTGCAGCAGTTGGCAAGGATCTGCATAAACCAGGGCTTGAGCTTTTTCGGATCGCGCAGGCCGCGAAGGCTCCGGTAGGCCTTGATACAGGCGTCCTGCACCGCATCCTGCGCAAGATGCGGATCCTTCAGGTACCACAGGGCAAAGCGATAAAGCTCTGTGCCGAGCCCGGCATAGAGCTTTCCGAACGCCTCGGCGTTCCCGGTTTGCGCCTGCTTCAAATACGCGGCAGTCTCAGTTTGCGTCATGGCGTGATCATCGTCCCTTCACATATAAGACGGCAGAAAATAGAATAATGTGGCAGATTTTTGGTTCTTCACGGGAAAATGTTGAAAATTTCAGTTTATCGTGCTGTTGGCACGAAGCTGCAAGCTACAAGCTGCAAGCTGCAAGCAGATTAGAAATGTGCGGATGTTGTTCTGATACCGACATTTTACTGAACAATCTATCTTGCTTGTAGCTTGTAGCTCCTCAGCTTGCAGCTGCAGTTTGTGGGGCATCGAGCCCCACAAACTGCAAATTATTTTCTGGATTCGTAGTCTTCGTTGATGGCCCCGCTCCAGTCGGCGTCGATCTTACAGTTGGAACGCATGGCCGAAATGGGCGCGGAAACGGCGTCGAACACCACCTTGGTGCCGCGTTTGTCGGCGCGGTAGTTCACGGCGCGGTCCGCTGAGATGCCGATGTGCTTCGCGGTTTCCACGGCGTCGATATTTGCGCCGATAAAGAGGAATTCCCAGCCGTCCTTCTCCTTTTTGCGTTCGATCATTTTTTTGACCTCGGCGGAGGAATAAACCCGGCTGGCGTTCTCAAGCCCGTCGGTGGTGATCACGAACAGCGTGTGGGCGGGCACGTCCTCTTTGCGGGCGTATTTGTGGATGTTTTCAATATGCTTCACCGTTGTGCCGATGGCGTCGATCAGGGCGGTGCAGCCGCGCACGTAGTAGTCCCGTTCGGTCATTTCGGGGATCTCCGTCAGCGGGATGCGGTCGTGCAGCGTTTCGATCTCGTTATCGAACAGCACGGTGGTGACGAAAGCCTCCCCTTCCTGCTGCTTCTGTTTTGCGATCATGCCGTTGAAGCCGCCCACGGTGTCGGTTTCCAGCCCCGCCATGGAGCCGCTGCGGTCAAGGATGAATACGAGCTCGGTGACGTTGTTATTTTCTCTGTTTGCGTTTTTCATTGGTGTAACCTCCGTTTGTTTTTGTTTGCAAGCAGAGTATACCAAGAAAAACAGGGCGCGTGGTCGCTTCGCAGGCGACAATTGGAATTTTCAGGGCTCGACGCCCTGCAAATTCCAGTGGTCAGTTGCCAGTGGTCAGTGGTCAG
>CAMVBR010000255.1 GCA_947165755.1 uncultured Clostridia bacterium | reverse complement strand
CTTTGTTTGCAAATCGATTGTATCAAATTAAATTTGAGTTGTCAATAGCTAACTCAAATATTTTTTGCATTTTTTTCGGGAATATGCACCTTGCAGGGGTGTTTGCCGTCACAAGGGTAGGGCGGCAGGCGAGACCAGCCGTGCTACCAAAGTTACTTCGCGCCTGCGGCGCGACAAACTGAAATTTGCTTACCCCATAAAAAAAATCGCCGCCGGTCAATCTCGATTGCCGACGGCGCTTAAGCGGTGGGTTCCAACATTTTACGGGTAACCTCCTGTATTTATTTGTATATATTTTTTCTTTCTTCGTTCCTTTGATCACAGACGCCGCATTTTTGTTTTTGATTTAATTATCCGTTTTTACTTTTTTTCTCATGCCTGCCGATCTCTCAGGTAAAAGCTTTTTTCTTGTTTTTGCTTCGCTTTGTTTCGGCTGCGCGGATCCGTCTTTTCATCGGAACGGTTTCCCTGTTAGAACATCGGGTATCTACCTCCTTTGTACAAAAGCACGTTTTTCATTTTCCAAGCGCGTTTCTTTCTCGATTTACACATGTAACCTTGTGTGTGGTTCGCGCCTTGTTTCATCTGGCTTTCGTTCCTTATTGCATCTTTATATTAGCACCGAAACGAAGATCTGTCAAGTGGTTTTTCACATAATTTTTCGGAAAATCAAAAAAATTATGTAAATGTTCAACAAAAGAGGAAAAATGTTGAAAAAGGCCGGGGCAGTCGGTTGGGCTTTAACAAATTGAACAAAAACCGCGAAAAATGTTCTAACAAACCTGCCAATTGAAAAGAGCGTATATATTTATTATAATTAATAATTAGCATATAATATTTTCTTCAAACAGGAGGAATATCATGAAACGCAAGCAGTTTACGAAAAAAGCGCTCATCGTGGCGCTGTCGCTGGCCATGGCGCTCACCATGGTTCCGGTGATCGGCATGGTGCTTATGCCCCAAAAGGCGGCAGCGGCAAACGAAATCACTTTTGTTCCGACAACTAACGGGGCCTACGTGTACTACAATGCGTCCGGCTCGGTATCAAAAATTCAGGCGCCGACCTGGACGGATTACAACGGACAGGACGTTTGCCCCTGGATCAATATGACGTCTGGCAGTTGGACCGTGAACGGCGTCAGTTACAACTACCGCGTGGAGATCAAACGCTCCGATTTTAAAAACGAAGGCGGCTTGTATCATACGCATATTTATGTGAACGACACTTACAAAGGTGCGATCGATTATTATTTGAAATATACCACCAAGCCGTACAGCACGGAGTATTATTATCCTTCCGGCACGCAGTTTATTTATCAGCTGATTTTGTATTATAAAAACAGCGGCTCAAGCAACGAGGCAGTCACCAACTGGCTGACTTCGAACGGCTGGACGGACTGGAGCGGCAACTTCAACGCGGGCGACGGTCATCGCAGTGATTACGTCCATTCCGGTTACAAGACTACCACCGATCCCACGGTTGCGATCACGGGCATTTTGGTTGCGACCGGTCATCCCGACTCCGTTTCGTACGGCGGCGCAACCTATTACAGAGTGGGCGGCGGCTTCACGACGCAGACGCCTACCGGCGGCGACGGCAGCGTTGACCTCAATAAGGGCAACGGCGCCGACGATCTGTATCTGATGGCGACCGCCGATCGCGCCGCAGGTCCTGCGCTCACGGCGATCACAAAATCGCAGAGCGGCAACTCCGGCACCGCGCAGAGCAACCTGACAAACAGCGGTTACCGTATCGTTACAAACCAAAACGGCAGTTATCAGGATACCAACGCCGGCGCGGGCGGCGACTTCAACTACTGCGGTCAGAAATCCTCCTGCACCACGGTAAATTCCGATGCGCTTCGCTGGGCATATCAGATGGCTGTGGAAACAATCCACAATGGTGGCGGCAGCACGGCCCTTACCAATGCGATGAACGCGGCGGATGATATCCTTTCCGATCTTGCAGACGGTTATACCACAAGCAACCAGACTGCGATCGACAACGCGAAAAACACGCTGCTGAACGCCCTGCCTACAGCTTCGCTCAGTACCAGCTATAACCTCAACATCACCACTGCCGGAGAAGGCTTCTGCTATAAATTTACGCCCTCTGCCGCCGGAACATATATCTTTTGGGCGCAGGGCAGCACCGGCGACCCCAAGGGATATATATATGATGCAAGCGGAACGCAGTTGGCATATCAGGACGACGTGAGCAATTCAAGCAACGGGAACCCCACCATGCAGAGTCTTCTGGGGCTTTCCGGAAACCGGCATTATGTTACCTATTCAATGGCCGCAAATACCACCTATTACCTGTATTCAAGGCACTATAACGATAGTACCACCGGCGCGTATCCTGTTATGGTTTCCAAGCCTGTGACCCTGACGTTTAATTCCGCGGGCGGCAACGGCAACGACGTAAAAACCGGGGTGCCCTCCGGCGCCACGCTTTCGCTTTCCAAGGCAAGCGTCACCCGCGACGGCCACACACTGCTCGGTTGGGTAGCCGATTCCAACAGCTATAACCGTCAGCAGCCGAGAACTTACACCACAACCGCCAATTATACCGTACCGGGCGAAAATACCACGATTGTTGCGGTGTGGAACCCCTCAAATCCCACTGCCGTCAGCGTTAACACGAACTATACTTCGGCTGTCGGCGCGCAATGGCAGAACAACTTTTATAAGTTTACGCCGGATTCTACCCGCGATTATCTGTTCTTCAGCACCGGCAGCGATGACGCGTACGGTATCGTGTACGTGCAGAGCGCGTGGGCAAACAACGGGGAAATTCTCGCATTTAACGACGATGAGGGAAACAACCAGCATGATTTCGTAGGCACAAGCGGCGGTCAGTTCTTTATCCGCAAAACGCTGACAGCCGGTACAACGTATCTGCTGGGTGTAAAGCGCTACGGCACCGGTACTGGCAACGTACCCTTCCGCATTGAGCCTGTTTATAAGATCACCTTCAACGCCAACGGCGGTTCCAATGCGCCTGCCTCGGTAGAGAAATTTACCGATAAAGACTATACCTTCGATTCCGCCGCGCCCACCCGCACGGGTTATACCTTTAAGGGCTGGAGCACCAGCAGCTCCGCCACCGCCGCCACCTACGTTTCCGGTTCCACGTATAACGGGAATGCGGATCTGAACCTTTACGCCGTATGGCAGATCAACACCAGTACGCTTACCGTGGTTCCGAACGGCGGCACGTGGAACAATTCCACCGCCCAGCAGGATTTTACACAGAATTATAATACGACCAAAACCATTGCCAATCCCACGCCGCCCAGCGGCAAGCACTTCACCGGCTGGACCCTTTCCTCCGGCGCAAACGGTACCTTCTCCGGAACAACTTATAAATACGGCGCTGCGAACGGGGTTACGGATATCCTTACCGCGAACTATGCGAACCATACGTGGAACACCGGCACCGTGACCACGCAGCCCACCTGCACTGCCCAGGGCGTAAAAACCTACACCTGTACCTACAGCGGCTGCGGAGCTACCTATACCGAACCGGTTTCCATGATAGCGCATACCGAAAGCTCTGCATGGACCTCCGACGGCACACAGCACTGGAAGGTCTGTACCGTTTGCGGCACCGTTACAACGGCAAAAGCAAACCACACCTGGAACGCCGGTACGGTAACAACGGCGGCGACCTGCACCGAAGCCGGAACAAAGACCTATACCTGCTCCGTATGCGGCAGAACGAAAACCGAAACGATCCCCGCCAAGGGCCACACCGAAGTAACGGATGAAGCCGTTCCGGCGACCTGCACCGAAACGGGCCTCACCGAAGGGAAACACTGCTCGGTCTGTAACGAAGTCCTCGTAGAACAGGAAGTGGTTCCGGCCAAGGGACACACCGAAGTGACGGATGAAGCCGTTCCGGCGACCTGCACGGAAACCGGTCTGACCGAAGGCAAACATTGCTCCGTATGTAATGAAGTGCTCGTGGCGCAGGAAGTGGTTCCGGCGAAGGGCCATACCGAAGTAACGGATGAAGCCGTTCCGGCGACCTGCACCGAAACGGGCCTTA